>JAEZSJ010000055.1 GCA_023443985.1 Verrucomicrobiota bacterium
CCTACGGCGTGAAGCACTGGTGCGTGGGCAACGAGATGTTCGGCCCGTGGCAGCTCGGCTTCATGCCGCTCCACCAGTACGCGCTGAAGCACAACCTCGTCGCCAAGGCCATGCACGCCGTCGATCCCTCGCTGGTCCTCGTGGGCGTCGGCTCCATCGGCAAGATCAACGCGGAAAACGATCCCGAGCAGGTGAAACGCGGCCTCGGCTGGTCCGAGGGCATGCTGCTCGCCTGCGCCGACCGCATGGACCTGATCTCCGAACACGTCTACGCCGGCCGCCTCCCGTGGGAGCCCGACACCGGCCGCGCCGCACTCGAGCAGCACGTCGGCCTGCTGCGCACCGCGATCCGCCACGTCGCCGACCAGCACCGCGCCTTCCAGGTCGGCCGCCCCGAGCTGAAGGGCCGCATCGTCCCCATCGCGATGGACGAATGGAACTATTGGCATCGTGAATACACCTACGGCGAGCTCGGCTGCCGCTACGATCTGGCCGACGCCCTCGGCGTGGCCGTGGGCCTCCACGAGTTCTTCCGCCAGAGCGACATCATCGAGATGGCGCACTACGCGCAGACGGTGAACGTGATCGGCGCGATCAAGACCAGCCGTACCGCCGCCGAGATGGAGACCACCGGCCTCGTGCTCCAGCTGTATCGCGCCCGCTTCGGCAGCGTGCCGCTCAAGCTCGCCGGCGACTTCGGCCCGCTCGATGTCGCCGCCGCCCTCACCGCGGATGGCAGGACGCTCACCCTCGGCGTGGTCAACCCGACCGCCGAGGCCTGCGCCCTGCCCCTCGCGTTGCTCGGCCGCAAGTTCTCCGGCCCCGCCACCGCCTGGGCCATCGGCGGCTCCGACGAACGCGCCCACAACGAACCCGGCCAGCCCCGCGCCATCGACATCACCGCCACCTCCGGCATCGACGCCGGCCGGCCGCTCGCCGTGCCGGCCCAGAGCTGCCTGGTGTTCGCCTTGCCCCTCGAGTGACCCCTTCTCCCCATGAACCTCCGTCGTCTCGTCGCCTTCCTCCTCATGCTCCCGGTCGTCGCCTCCGCCGCCGCCCCGCAGAATCCCGCGGGTTTCGTGATCGAGCGCGGCACCAACATCAGCCACTGGCTCTCCCAGGACTTCGGCTGGGCCCCGCGGGAGAAATGGTTCACCGAAAAGGATGTCCGTTTCATTGCCCGGCAGGGCTTCGACCACATCCGCCTGCCCGTCGATGAGAAGGAGCTGTGGTCGGCGGACGGCCGCCCGATCGAGAGCGAGTTCAACCGGCTCGCGACCGCCATCGAGTGGTGCCGGAAGGCCAAGCTGCGCGTCGTCGTCGATCTGCACACGCTCAACTCCCACCACTTCAACGCCGCCAACGAGGGGCTGAAGATCACCCTCTGGACCGACCCCGCCGCCCAGGAGCACCTGCTCTCGCTCTGGCGAGACCTCTCCGCCCGCCTCCGCCAGTTCCCCGTCGACCTCCTCGCCTACGAGATCCTCAACGAACCGGTCGCGGACGACCCGGAGGACTGGAACCAGCTGTTCGCCAAATGCTACACGATGCTGCGGCAACTCGAGCCCGACCGTGTGCTCGTGGTCGGCGCCAACCGCTGGCAGATGCCCGAGAACCTGCCGTCGATGAAGGTGCCCGAAGGCGACAAGAACATCATCCTCAGCTTCCACAGCTACGCCCCGATGCTCTTCACCCACTACAAGGCCGACTGGGTGCCCACCAAGGTCTACACCGGACCGGTCCAGTACCCCGGACCCGTCGTCGAAGCGGCGACCTTCGCGCAATTGACGAAGGACTACGACGAGAGCCTGCGGAACCAGATCGGCAACGCCGCCGAGAACTGGGGCCCCGCCCGCTTGCGTCAGGAGTACGAACCCGCGTTCCGCCGCGCCCGGGAACTCGGTCTCCAGCTCTACTGCGGCGAGTTCGGCTGCCTGCCCACCGTGCCGCGCGCCGACCGCCTCACCTACTACCGCGACATCGTCGCCATCTTCGATGCCGAGGGCGTCGCCTACGCCAACTGGGAGTACAAGGGCGATTTCGGCATCTACGAATGGCTCGGCCTCCCGGCCCTCTGCGGCCGGCCCGACAAGGAACTGATCCGGATCCTCGCGCCGAAGAAGTAGGTCCGGTCTTCGACGGGACTCGCAACCCCGCACGTCCGCCGATCGAGTGCGCCACGGCCGGTCGCAGACCAGCCCAACGCCCGCCTCCGGCCCCCGCCCACGCCTCCCCGCCAATCGCCCCTCCCCCAAACCGCATCCTCCCGCCGCCATGGCTCCCGAACGCTCCTTCGCCACCAGCCGCCGCCACTTCCTTACCAAGAGCCTCGGACTCACCGCCGCCGCGCTCGCCATGCCCACGCTCTCGTCCGCCGCCTCCGGATCATCCAGCGCTGCGCAACCCGGCACCGCTGCGGCGCCACGACCCGAAAGCGGCGACGCGCCGGTCCCGCCCGACTTCGAGTGGGGTGTGGCCACCGCCGCGGTCCAGGTCGAGGGCGCGGCCAAGGCCGACGGCCGCCGCGACAGCATCTGGGACACCTTCTGCCGCCAGCCGGGCCGCATCGCCGACGGCTCCACCGTCGATGTATCCAGCGACCACTACCACCGGTATGCCGAGGACATCGCGCTCATGGCCGAGCTCGGGGTGAAACACTACCGTTTCAGCATCGCCTGGCCGCGGATCGTCCCCGAGGGCCGCGGCGCCGTGAACGAGAAGGGCGTCGACTTCTACCGCCGCCTCGTCGACTGCCTGCGCGAGCACGGGATCACCCCCCACGCGACACTCTACCACTGGGATCTCCCGCAGTCATTGCAGGATCGCTACGCCGGTTGGCAGAGCCGCGAGGTCGCCCAGGATTTCGCCGACTACGCCACCGCCGTCGTCTCCCGTCTCGGAGACCGGATCGACCGCTGGATGCCGCTCAACGAGATCGCGACCTTCGCATATTACAGCGGGTACGCTGTCGGGCACACGCCGCCCCATGCCCCCGGGATCGGCCTCGCCAACCAACGCGAGCGGTCACAGATCATCCACCACGCCCTCCTCGCCCACGGACTCGGTTGCCAGGCCATTCGCGCCGCGTCGCCGGGCCCGTGCCGGATCGCCGCCGCGGAGAACTTCGAAAGCTCGGTGCCGTTCGTCGAGACACTCGAACACATCGCCGCCGCGCGGAAGGCCTTCGCCGACTCCTTCGTCAACGGCGCCATCCTCCACCCGCTTCTACATGGCCGCTGGGACCCCGCCTGGGCCGAGCTGCACCGTGAACGCCTGCCCGAAGTCGCCGAGGGCGACTGGCGGACCATCGCCCAGCCGCTCGATGAGCTCGGGTTCAACTGCTACACCGGCGGCTTCGTGAAGGCGTCGTCGCAGATCCGCGGTTACGAGAGTCTCCCGATCCCCGCCGGTTACCCGAAGGGCGGGCTGCCGTGGCTCAACATCATTCCCGAGGCGCCCTACTGGGGCATCCGGCTCGTCGCCGAGGTGTTCAACGTCCCGCACCTGCCCGTCTTCATCAGCGAGAGCGGCCTTTCCGACTGCATCACTGCCGACACCGACGGTCTCGTGGCCGACATCGACCGCATCACCTACTCCCGCGCCTACCTGCGGCAGATCCTGCGCGCCAAGCAGGAGGGCTATCCGGTCAGCGGCTACTACCACTGGAGCTTCCTCGACAACTTCGAGTGGGCCGAGGGCTACCGCAGCCGGTTCGGGCTCGTCCATGTCGACTACGCCACGCAACGGCGCACACCGAAGCTCGGCTACCATTGGTACCGCGAGACGATCCGCGCCGGACGCGTGCTGTAGCCGGCCGCATCGCCCGGGAGCCCCTCACCGTCGGCCTTGGGCAAAGGCCAGCGGTGCGAGCCCGTGGACGCGTTTGAAGGCGCGCGAGAAATGGAACGCGTCCATCCCGAGCCGGTCGGCGACCTCGCGCACCAGCAACTGCCCGCCGTCCAGCAGGCCGCCGGCGTGGTGCATCTTCAAACGCATCAACAATCGATAAGGCGGTTGGCCCGCAAAGCGGACGAACAACCGGCTCAGATGCGCGGGGGCCACATGGCACGCCGCCGCCAGTTCCTCCGCGGTCTGCAGCCGCAGGAAGTTGTCCTCCAGATGCCGTTGGCACCGCAAGAAGGTGTGCAAGGCATGGTTGGCCCGCGCGGTGCCGGGTTGCCGCACTTCGGAGACGAGCAACAGCAGGATCCGCCCCTGCAGGGCGGCGATCCGCGCCGCCGTTCTGGTGCCCCGCCGACCGGCGAACAACAACTGCTCGAACGCCGCCTGCACCTCGTCCGCCGCAGCGACCGTGTGGCACGTCCCCAAGCCGAGACCCGCCGCGCGCACCGCCGCGTCCGCCCCGCGGCCGGCGAAGTTCACGAAGTACTTCGAGAGGGGTTCCGCCGGATCGGGCGTGATCCGATGCGGCACCCCGGGCCCGTAGGTGAACACGCTGCCGCGCGTCAGGGCGCGATTGCGTCCCCGGATCCGCAGCGTCCCCCGCCCGCGGGCGACAAACTCGAGCGTGTGGTAGGGAAAACCGCTCCGCTCGATCTGGTAGCCGGCCGCCGAACGTTCCCAACCGCCGGAGACCACCCACGGCCCCTCGCCGGCGCGCCCCGGCCGGCCGAGGTAGAACCGCCGCGCCTCCGCCACCTGGCTGGACATGTACGACGGAAGGGCGGCTTCGCGGGACGGCATGGCTCCACGCAACCGATTCCTCCGCTCCACGCAACCGCTCAAGAATCGTCATGCGCGGGACAAGAACCGCCATTCCCGCGGGGCGGCACAGCCGCTAGGCTTCCGCAGCACCCCGGCCATGCGCATCGATGCCCATCAGCACTTCTGGCACTACTCCGCCGCGGAGTACGACTGGATCGACGACTCGCTGGCGGCGCTCCGCCGCGATTTCCTGCCGGCCGAGCTGGCCCCTCTGCTCGTCGCCAATGGGATCGACGGCACTGTCGCCGTCCAAGCCCGCCAATCCCTCGCCGAAACCGAGTGGCTGCTGGAACTCGCCACCCTCCACCCGACGATCAAGGGAGTGGTGGGCTGGCTGCCGCTCGATCAGCTGGGTGCCGGCATCTCGCCGGTCGCCGAACGGTTCGCCGGGCACCCGCAGTTCAAGGGCGTGCGCCATGTGCTCCAGGCCGAGTCGGAAACCTATTTCGAGCGGCCGGGCTTCAACACCGCCCTGCGCGAAATCGCCGCACGGGGGCTCACCTACGACCTGCTCGTCCGGGCGGCGCAACTGCCCGCCGCCTTGCCGTGGTTGGACCGCCATCCCCGCCTGCAGGTGGTCGTCGACCACCTCGCCAAGCCGGTCGCGCAGGGCGCCCCACCTCCCGAGTGGCGCCGGCTCATCGGCGAACTCGCCCGCCGCGACCACGTCTTCTGCAAATTCTCCGGGCTCGTCACCGAGGTGCCCGGCGGGCGCTGGACGCCGGAGCTCCTCGCGCCGTATTTCGTTGTCGTCCTCGAGGCGTTCGGACCGGACCGACTCATGTTCGGCTCGGACTGGCCGGTCTGCCTCGTCGCCACCGACTATGCGCGCTGGGCCGGGTTCGTGGACGCCTGCATCGCCCCGCTGACCACCACCGAGCGCGCCGCCATCCTTGGCGGCACCGCCACCCGTTTCTATCGGCTCCAGCCCTGAAGCCACCCGCACCCGCCATGCACTACCGCGCCCTCGGCCGGACCGGCCTCCATGTCTCCGTGCTCGCCCTGGGCGGCTCCTCGCTCGGCGGCGCCTTCCGCGACACCGACGACGCCGAAAGCATCCGTACTGTCCATACAGCGTTCGACCTCGGCGTGAATTTCGTCGATGTCTCCCCCTATTACGGCGCCACCCGCGCCGAGACCGTCCTCGGCCGCGCGCTGCGCGAGATCCGCCGCGACCGCTACTTCCTCGCCACCAAGGTCGGCCAGTACGGCGACGGCGAGTTCGACTTCTCCGCCGCGCGCGTCACCCGCAGCCTCGACGAGAGCTGCGCCCGCCTCGGCGTCGACTACATCGACCTCCTGCAGTGCCACGACATCGAGTTCGCCGACCTCGACCAGATCGTCGAGGAGGCGTTGCCGGCGCTTCTGCAGCTCAGGCAGGCCGGCCGGATCGGGCACATCGGCATCACCGGTCTGCCGCTGAAGGTCTTCCCCGCCGTCATCGACCGCGTGCCGCCCGGGACGGTCGAGACCGTGCTTTCCTTCTGCCACTACGCGTTGAACGACTCCTCGCTGGCCTCGCTGCTGCCCTACCTGGCCTCGCACCAAATCGGCGTGATCAACGCCGCCCCCACCGGCATGGGCCTGCTCACGCCGCGCGGCGTGCCGGCGTGGCACCCCGCCCCGGCTCCCCTCGTAGCCGGCGCCCGCCGCGCGGTGGAGTACTGCCGGTCCGTCGGGGCCGACATCGTCAAGCTTGCGATCCAGTTCTCCATCGCCGATCCCCGGATACCGACGACGCTCGTCGGCACCGCCGACCCGGCGAACATCCGCCGCAACATCGCCTACGCGGGGGAACCGATCGACTTCGAGCTCATGGCCAAGGTGCTCGAGATCCTGGAGCCGGTCCACAACCACAACTTCACCCGCGGCCGCCCCGAGAACCGCGACCCGCTCGTCGCATAGACGTCATTTTCGCAAGGATACTCCATCGCCGCACCGCCCCCGTCCCCATGAAAACCCTCGTCCTCGAACAGCCCGGTCACCTCGTCGCGGCCAGCGCCCCCGCGCCCGCCGCCCCGGGTGCGGACGAGGCGCTGGTCCGCGTCCACCGCGTCGGCATCTGCGGGACCGACATCCACGCGTTCGCGGGCCGGCAACCGTTCTTCACCTACCCGCGCATCCTGGGCCACGAACTCGGCGTCGAGGTCCTCGCGGTCGGGTCCGGGGTCGACCACGTCCTCCCCGGCGACCGTTGTGCGGTCGAGCCGTACCTCCACTGCGGCCGCTGCATCGCCTGTCGCCGAGGGAAGCCGAACTGCTGCTGCGACCTCAGGGTCCTGGGCGTCCATGTCGACGGCGGCATGCGCGAGCAGTTCGTCGTACCCGCCGCCAAGCTCCATCGCTCCGATACACTTTCCTTCGACCAGCTCGCACTCGTCGAGACGCTCGGCATCGGCGCCCACGCCGTCGGACGCGCCGCCCTCGAACCGGGGGAGACGGTCGCCGTGATCGGCTCCGGACCGATCGGGTTGACCGTCATCCAGTTCGCCCTCGCCGCCGGCGCCCGCGTCCTCGTGCTCGACATCAATGCCGACCGTCTCGCGTTCTGCCGCGATCATCTCGGCCTCCCTGCGGCAGCGACCATCGACACCCGCGCGGTCGACCCGCTCGCCCGCCTCCGCGAACTCACCCATGGCGACCTGCCCACGGCCGTGTTCGACGCGACCGGCAACCCGCAGTCCATGGCCGCGGCGTTCCAGTATCCAGCCCACGGTGGCCGCTTGGTCTTCGTCGGGCTCTTTCCCGGCGAGGTCACGTTCAGCGACCCGGAGTTCCACCGTCGCGAGCTCACGCTTCTGGGCAGTCGCAACTCCCGCCCGGAGGACTTCCGCCACATCATCGAACTCGTCGAGTCCGGGCGGATCGACACCACGCCGTGGATCACCCACCGCGCCGCCTTCGACGAAGTTCCCGCCGTGTTCCCGGGCTGGACCAGGCCCCAGACCGGCGTGCTCAAGGCGATGATCGAGCTCACCTAGCCCTGCACGCCCATCCACCGCATCCACCCCATGCACCTCAGAGTCCTAGTCCTCGCCTTGCTCGCCGGCGCCCTCGGCATCGCCGTCTGCGCCGCACCCGCGCCGAACCTGATCGACTACTTCCGGCCCATGCCGATCACCTCGCCCCTCACCTCCGCGGCGTGGGGCCTGCCCAGTGTGCTGCCCCGCGACGTGAACAACGGGCTCGAGGACAAAACCAACTCGTCGTGGTCGTACTGGGACGGCAAGATTCTCAAGGCCAAGGACGGCCGCTACCACCTTTTCGCCAGCCGCTGGCCGGAAGCGGAGGGCCACCACGCGTGGGGCCGCTCCGTCGCCATCCACGCGGTGAGCGACACCGTCACCGGCCCCTACATCGACCAAGGCCCGTTCTTCACCGATCACGAGAGCAGGGGCCACAACGTCACCGCCCTCGAGCTGCCCGACGGCCGCTACGCCGTGCTGCTGAGTGAGACCCGTCCCGGCGATGTCTACCTCTCCAGCTCCCTCGATGGTCCGTGGGAGTTTCAGGGCTCGATCCAGTACGACCGCGAAGGCTTCACCGACCGCGGCCCCTCCAACTGGAGCATCGTCGCGCGCGACGAAGGGGGCTTCCTCATCGTCACCCGCCACGGCCTCATCCTCCTCAGCACCGACAGCATCCTGGGCCCCTACAAGGTGCAGGGGAAGACTGTCTATCCCGACCTGCCCGGCCTCGAGCTCCGCACCGCCGAGGACCCAGTTATCTGGTACAGCGGCGGACGTTACCACATCGTCGTCAACTGGTGGAACGCCCGGAAAGCCTACCACCTCACCTCGCTCGACGGCATCCATGACTGGCAGCTCGTCGGCCTCGCCTACGATCCCCGCGTCGACTTCGTCCGCTACACCGATGGCACCGTGAACCGGTGGACCAAGCTCGAGCGCCCCGGCGTGTATCTTGAGAACGGGCACGTCACGCACTTCACCTTCGCCGTGATCGATTCCGAGAAGGACGACGACAAGGGCGGCGACAACCACAACAGCAAGGTCATCGTCGTCCCCTTCGACGGCGCCGCCTTCGACGCCGCCCTCGCCGCGCCCGCCCGTTTGGCACCGTAGCGCCTTGTGCCCCAACGTTGCGAAGCCCGCCAAGGCCTTCGTATTCTTCGGTGCTGGGCCTGGCTTTACGCTCTCGCCGAGCCAGCCGCAGGGAGAACGACACTCCGTTGTAGCTGGATCGCGCAGCGATTCAGCCCTCCTCCCTCACCCTCCCCACCAGCGTCGCTCTTCCGCTGGTGGATCTGGTCCCTCGTCGCCTTCGGCAGGTAAACCCGACGCCCGACAGGGCCCGCCCGACCAGAAACTTGTAACGTATTACGTTACAAGTCCCCGGCTTGTCGCTTCGCGAGCACATCCGCCTTCACACCGGGAACGACGAATTGAAACGTGCTGAGGGTGCCCTTCGCTTCGAACCTCTTTCCCGGCCTCCGCGCCCGCGCCACGCTGGCGCGCCAGGACGCAGGTTCGTGTCGCGGTCGGACAGAATTCTGCGTCTTCCCCTCAGCCTGAGCCGGGACCACCTCGGAGCGCCCCTCGCACCGCGCCCTCCTACCGTCCGAGCCCGCAGCGGTTTTGTTTCCGGCTCTGCCGAGCACGTTCTCCGCTGCCGAAACGGCTCGTCCGCCGAGCGCTCCAGTTCCCCCCGCCATGCCGTACCCTCACGTCCGTTCCCTCCTTTGGACCCTGTGGGCCCTCGGGGTTGCATTCACGGCCCGGGCCGCGGAGGAATCGCCGCTCAGCCCGGTCCCGATTCCGTGGGGCGACCAGACTTGGCAACTGCATCTCGATCCTGCGACCGGCGCCCTCGTCGGCATCGCCAACCACCACGATCCGCACCAGATGGCGTGGCTGCGCAGCGCCGGGCATTGGGAGGCCCGCAACTGGATCTCCCTCCCCGCCGACAATGCCAGTGCCAACGACAACCAGTGGGGCCTCGTCACCACCACGCCGACCGGGCTGCTGCACGCGGCCAAAGTCCGCCGTCTCTCCGACCGCGCCTGGGAGGCGGTGTACACAAGCGCGACTCTCACTGTCACGGTCCGCCGCGAAGTGGACGACCGGGGCGATCTCGCCGAATCCTATACGTTCACGAACACCGGTATGCTCGATCTGGAGCTGCCGGTCGGCGCGGTCTCCATCGCGGCCCCGCTCTTCGACCAATACCCCGACGCTCACGAGAGCCTCACCCGGCGCTGCCACGTCCATCTCTGGACCGGCAGCGCCTCGGCCTGGATCAACGCCCAGCGCATGGGCA
>JAEZSJ010000108.1 GCA_023443985.1 Verrucomicrobiota bacterium
CCCTTGGCCCCGGCCCGCGCCCCGCCAGCGGGCGCGGCCTTGGCAGCGGCTTCGTCGGCGACGTGCTGCTTGTGGAGCTTCATCGCAAAGTACCCGCCCAGACCCGCGAGACCGAGGAACGGCACGAGGGGCATGCCCGGCAGCAGGCCGAACACGGCGAGCATCGCCGAGCCGATGGCCATCGCGCGCGGGTAGCGGGTGAGCTGGTGGGTGACCTGCACGCCGAGCGTCTCGTTGTCGGCGGCACGGGTGACGAGCACGCCCGCGGCGACCGAGACGAGCAAGGCGGGGATCTGCGACACGAGGCCGTCGCCGATGGACAGCAGCGTGAATTTCTTCGCGGCGTCGGCGAACGACAGGTCCATCTGGAGCACGCCGATCGCGAAGCCGCCGATGACATTGATGAAGGTGATCAGGATGCCGGCGATGGCATCGCCGCGGACGAACTTGTTCGCACCGTCCATCGAGCCGTAGAAGTCGGTCTCCTTCTGGAGCTTCTTGCGGCGCTCCATGGCGACGGTCTCGTCGATGATGCCGGCGTTGAGCTCGGCATCGATCGCCATCTGCTTGCCCGGCAACGCATCGAGGGTAAAACGCGCGGCGACCTCGGCGATGCGGCCGGCGCCCTTCGTGATGACCACGAAGTTGATGATCACGAGGATGGCGAACACGACGGTGCCGACGACGTAGTTGCCCTGCACGACGAACTTGCCGAAGGAGTCGATGATGTGGCCCGCGTAGCCGTCGATCAGGATCAGGCGCGTCGAGGTGATGTTGAGCGCCAGGCGGAACAGGGTGATGCCGAGCAGCAGCGTGGGGAACACGGAGAACTCCGCGGGCTCCTTCACGTAGGTGATGAGGAGCAGGATGAGCAGCGAGATGCCGATGCTCACCGCCAGCAGCGCATCGAGCAGGAACGCCGGCAACGGCAGGATGAGCATCAACACCACGCCGAAGAGCGCGATGGTGAACGCCAGATCCGCGCGGCGGATGCCGCCGAGCGCGGGCAACGGGATGGAAGTGGAGGCGGGAGCGGCGGCCATGGCGGAAAGGCGGGAGCGGGATGCCGGGGTTACACGGCGCGGGCGGTTTCAGCCTCGGCGACGGCGCGGCGCGCGCGGAGGTTGTGGAAATAGTAGCGGTGGGTGCGGTAGACGAAGGCCAGGATCTCCGCGACGGCCTGGTAGAGCTCGACGGGCACGCCTTCGCCGACCTTGCCGATCTTGAAGAGCAGGCGGGCCACCGGCCGGTTCTCGATCATCGGCACGCCGTGCTCGGCGGCCAGCGCCTTGAGGCGGCGGGCAAAGGCGCCCTCGCCCTTCGCGAGCACGACCGGGGCGGCGTCCTTGCCGCGCTCGTACTTCAACGCCACGGCGTAGTGGGTCGGGTTCGTCACCACGACGTCGGCGTTGGGCACGGCCTGCAGCATCTGCTTGTTCAGGAGTCGGCGCGCGAGCTGGCGGCGGTGGCCCTTGACCGTGGGATCGCCCTCCTGCTGCTTGTGCTCGTCCCGGACCTCCTGCTTGGTCATGCGGAGGTCCTTCTCGGTCTTGTGGCGCTGGTAGCTGTAGCTCGCGATGGCGATGATGGCCATCGCCCCGCAGATCCAGGTGAGGAAGACCAGCGTGGAGTGGTTCAGGAAGCGCGCGAGGTGCGCGGCCTCCATCGGCACATGGAAGAGCGGGTCCTGCCGGACTCGTTTCACGGCGAGCCAGAGCGCGAGCCCGATGCCCGCGAGCTTCAGCAGGTCGAAGGGCAGCGTCATCAACGACTGGACGTTGAAGATGTTCTTCAGGCCGTTGGCGGGGTTGAGCCGGTCCAGCTTCGGCTCGAGCACCTGCGAGGTGAGGCGGAAGCGGGTCTGCGCCCCGCCGCCGAGCACGGCCGCCACAAAACACGCGATGAGGAGCGGCACCATGAGGCCCACGCAACGGTGCACCGCGTCCAGCAGCCGCGCGAGCATGAGCTCGTTGCTGAGGGTCGTCCGGCCGAGGTTCTGGAAGCTGTAGGCGGCGAAGTCGCGCAGCGCCCGCGCGATGTCGGGCACCGAGAAGAGCATCACCACCAGCGCCGCGGTGAGGGTGAACGCCACCTGCACATCGGGGCTGCGCGCGAACTGCCCGCGCTGGAACGCCTCGTGGCGGCGCCGCGCGGTCGCGGGTTCGGTGCGTTGGTCCTTGTCCTCGGACATGGGGTGGAGACTACGGGCGTGGGAGGTAGACGAGCATGTCGCTCGGGAGGTGCTCGAAGGCGGACAGGAGGTAGCGGGCGAACAGCACGGCGGCGCCGCCCAACAGCGCCACGCCGGCCAGCGACCGGGCCCCCATGCTCAGCACAAACACGTTCACCTTCGAGACCGTGCGGCCGAGCAGGCCGAACGCGAAGGTGAGCAGAAAGTTCAACGCGATGAACGGCGCCGCGAGCTGCACGCCCACGCTGATGGTCTTGGCCGTGATCGCGACGAGCTGCTCCGCCGCGGCCGCGTTCAATCCGGCCAGCCCGGGGGGCGCGAAATGGAAGCTGCGCGCGAACGCCCCGACGGCGAGCAGATGGGCGCCGACGCCGAAATAGAGCACCACCGCGAAACGGTGCATGAGCGAGGCGAAGGGCTCGTTGGCCGCCGTGGGCGCCTCGATGCCGGGCACCGACGTGAGGCCGATCTCCGTGGCGATGATGCGCCCCCCGACCTCCGCCGCATAGAACGCCATCCGGCCCACGAACCCCATGAGCAGCCCCACGAGCACCTCGCCGCCGACCGCGCCGGCCAGGCCGAGCAGCGTCGAGGGCGCCTGCGCGGGCGCGGGCACGAGCGGCGCCAGGAGCGTCGCGACCGCCAACGCGAGCGCCAGGCGCAGCGTGACCGGCATCGGTTGTCCCGTGAGCCCCGGCAGCAGCATCAGAAACGCGGTCCCGCGGATCGTGATCAACAGCCAGGCGATGAGCAGCGCGGCGGGCATGGTCCTCAGTGCGTCATGTCCGCCATTCGCGCGACACAGGCGATGGTGAACTCCATCAACGTGCGCACGAGCCACGGCGACAGGAACAGGAAGACGCCGACCACCGTCAGCAGCTTGGGGATGAACACCAGCGTCTGTTCCTGCAGGCTGGTCACGGACTGGATCAGGCTCACCAGCAAACCCACGGCCAGCGCCGCCAGCAGGAAGGGGGCGACGACGATGAGCGCCTTGAACATGGTGAGCTTGAAGAGCTCGATCGCGAGGTCGGGGTTCATTGTGAGAAGCTCTGCACGAGGGACCGCACCACCAGCTCCCATCCGTCGACGAGCACGAACAGCAGCAGCTTGAACGGCAGCGCCACGATCGTCGGCGGCATCATCATCATGCCGAGTGCCATGAGCACCGTGGACACGAGGAAATCGATCACCAGGAACGGCAGAAAAATCAGGAAGCCCATCTGGAACGCCGTCTGGAGCTCGCTCAGCACGAAGGCCGGAATCACCACCCGCATCGGCAGCTCCTTCACCGACGTGGGCCCGTACCCGCCGAGTTCGAGAAAGAACTCGATGTCGCGGGTGCGCGTCTGCCGAAGCATGAACTCCTTCAACGGCTCCTGCGCGCGCTGGAGCGCCTCGACCGACTTGATCTTGCCGTCGAAGTACGGCTGCAACGCGTCGTCGTGGATACGGTCGACGACCGGCGTCATCACGAAGAACGTGAGGAAGAGCGAGAGCCCGATGACGATCTGGTTCGACGGCGCGGACTGCACACCGATCGCCTGTCGCACGAATCCGAGCACGATCACGATGCGCGTGAAGCTCGTCATCAACATCACGATCGACGGCGCGAGCGTGAGCAGCGTCATCAGGATGACGATCTGGACGGAGACGCTGACATCGCCGATCCCGCCCGCGGCGCCGGAGAGGTCGATGTTGAGCTTGAGCGGCTGGGTGGCGCCTTGGGCGTGCGCGGAAGCCGCGAGCAGCAACGGGAGCAGGAGCCCCGAGGCCCGGCGCAGCCACCGGCAGGGTTTGGGCGAGGACGACATCGGAGCCGTTTCAGCAATGCCGATGCCAATGACCCAAGCTCCTGCGTTAGTCGCTAATCACCAACGACTCGCAGCCTGGAGGCGTCGCCTCCAGCCAGACCAACCCCTGGCGACGCGGCCGAGGCGGCAAGTTGTGCCGGTCTCCGACCGCGCGAGCGCGGACACAAAAAACCCGGCCGGGCTGGGCCCGCCGGGTCGTGGAAGAGGCGGAAGGGTCGCGTCAGAACGCGAACAGCACTTCGGTGCGGATGAAGGTCATCGCGTCGGTGTGCGTGTAGAAGTCGCCCATCGTGCAGTACTCCGCGAGCAGGAGCCCGCTGATCTGTCGGGTGAACTTGTGCTTCACGACGAGTTGGACGACCTGCCCGCGGAATTTGCCGTCGCGCGTGAAGAGCGTGCTGGTCGAGCGGGTCGGCGAATCCTCGAGCGCGAAGAGCGCACCGTAGTTGGCGGCCACCGACGTGCTCTTGCCGGGCGCGATGCTCCAGCCCAGACCGAGGCGGAACAGGTTGGAATACTGCGCGTTGCGACCGGTCTCCTGCCCCATCGCGACGGCCCAGACCTCACTGATGCGC
>JAEZSJ010000158.1 GCA_023443985.1 Verrucomicrobiota bacterium
CCACCGCCGCGCCCGCGCCGGCCGTTCCGCCGCCGATTCCGCCCGAGGCGTTCGTCCCGCCACCGATGCCGGCTGCCGCCGCCGGAGACCAGCGCCCCGCCGCGTTCGCCACGCCGCCACAAACCACCGAACCCGCTCCGGCCGCCACGCCGCCGCCGATGCCACCGGAGCCGGAGAAGCCGGCGTTCGACTGGGAACAGTTCGTCGGCGTGAAACTCTTCGCGTGGCTCGCCGGCATCGGCCTGCTCGCCGCGATGGGCTATTTCCTCAAGTACTCCATCGACCACGGCTGGGTGCCGCCCACCGTGCGCGCGGCGCTCGGCTTCGTCGCCGGCGCGGGCCTGATCGTCGGCGGGCTGTTCAGCATTCGTCGCCAGTACGCGGCGACGGGCCAGTCGCTCGTCGCCACGGGCATCGTGGTGCTCTACGCCGTCACCGTCGCCTGCCGCCTCTACTACCGCTTCGACTTCTTCCAGGGCCCCGCCGCCGGCGCGCTGCTGGTGTTGATCACCGTCGCGGCGTTCCTGCTCGCCGTGCGCCTGGAGGCGCAGGTTGTGGCGATCCTCGGTCTGCTTGGCGGCTTCCTCACGCCGATCATGCTCTCGACCGGCGTCGACAACCCGCCCGGCCTCTTCGGTTTCATCACGCTGCTCGACCTCGGCATCCTCGCCGTGGCGCTGCACCGCCGCTGGTTCCATCTCGCCGCGCTCGCCGCCGCGGGCACGGTCACGATGCAGATCGGCTGGGCGGAGAAGTTCTTCGAACTCGCGAAACTGCCGACCGCGGTCCTCGTGCTGGTCGGGTTCAATGCCCTCTTCGCGCTCGCGGTGGCGCTCGGCCGCCGGCTCGGCCGCACCTCCGACTGGCTCGCGGCCGCCGCGCTGCTGCCGCCGGTGGTCGCGCTCGGGTTCACGCTCTATTTCTCGGGCCTGCCCGCCGTCGCCGCGCGCGCCGGCTGGGTGCTGGGCAACCTGCTCGCCGCCGATCTCGCGCTGCTCGCCGTGTGCGCGCTGCACCGGTCGTTCGCGCGGCTCGCGGTCGGCGCCGGACTGGCGACGTTCGGCGTCGCCGCCGTCTGGATCGCCTCCGCCGTGAACGACGCGCTGCTCCCGTGGGCGCTCGGTCTGGTGGTGGTCGTCGCCGCGTTGCACGCCGTTTTCCCCTTCGTCCAGGAACGCCTCGAACCCGGTGCCGACCGCCGCCGCTGGAGCGCGCTGTTCCCGCCGCTGGCGCTCGTGCTCCTGCTGATCCCGTTCGCGCAGATGGACGAGGTGGGCTGGTGGCTCTGGCCGGCCGTGCTGGTGCTCAACCTCCTCGCCCTCGTCGCCGCGGCGCTCACCCGCGTGGTCGCCGCGCTCGCCGCTTCGCTGCTGGTCACGCTGCTTGTGCTCGGCGTGGCGATCGCCCAGCTGCCCGCGGGCGTCGCGGGGGGCGGCCGCGAACTGCTGCTGGTCGCCGGCTTCTCGGTGTTTTTCTGCGCCGGCGCCGTGTGGCTCGTGCGTCGTTTCGGCGGCTCCCTCGCCGGCACCGCGCCGGACTGGTCCGCCTATCTGCCGGATGCGACCGCGGGACTGCCGTTCGTGCTGCTGCTGATGCTCGTCCTCAAGCTCCGGCTGCCGGATCCGTCACCAATCTTCGGTGTCGTGCTGCTGCTCCTCGTGCTGCTCTACGGGATCGCGATCGTCGCGCGCCGCGGCGCGCCGGTGCTGGCGGCGTTCGCCGGCGCGCTCCTGGTCGAGTACCTGTGGCGGGACGCCCAACCCCGAGGGGAGTCGGACATCGCGCTGGTGTGGATCGCGGCGTTCGCGCTGGGATTGCTCGCGGCGCCGTTTGTTTTCCGCCGGCGGGTGCTCGACCTCCAGCCGTTCTGGGCGGTCGCGGCGCTCGCGCTGCCGTTGCACTTCAGCCTCGTCCACCACTGCGCCGCGACGCTCTGGCCCGGGTTCATGCGCGACGCCGCGGGCGCGCTCGCCGCGTTGTGCGTGCTGCCGCCGCTCGCGGGGTTGGTCGCGCTGCTGCGCACCATCCCGGCGGACGCCCCCTTCCGCCTCAACCGCCTCGCGTGGTTCGGCGCGGCGACGTTGTTCTTCGTCACGCTCGTCTTCCCGCTGCAGTTCAACAACCAGCCGCAGTGGCTCACGATCAGCTGGGCGCTCGAGGGGGCGGCGCTGCTCTGGCTCTTCCACCGCATCCCGCATCCCGGGCTGCGGGTCACCGGGCTCGCGCTGCTCGCGGTCGTGTTCGTCCGACTCGCCCTCAACCCCGCCGTGCTCCACTACGCCGCCCGCGGCCCGGTGCCGGTGTTCAACTGGATCCTCGGCACCTACGGTGTGGCGACCGCGTGCTGTTTCGCGGGCATGCGCCTGCTTGCCCCGCCACGCGACCGCGCACTGGGGCTCAATGCCCCCGCGATTCTCGCCGTCTTCGGCACGATCCTCGCCTTCGCCCTCGTGAACCTCGAGATCGCCGACTACTTCACGCCCGAGGGCGCGTGGGTGCGGCTCGAGTTCTCGGGCGACTTCGCGCGCGACATCGCCTACACGATCGCCTGGGCGCTCTTCGCGCTCGTGCTGATCATCGTCGGCATGTTCCGCCGCCTGCGCGCCCCGCGCTACGCGGGCATCGCGCTGCTCGCGGTGACCTACCTGAAGTTGTTCTTCCACGACATGAGCCGCCTCGAGACGTTCTACCGCATGATCGTCTTCCTCGTCGTCTCGGTCGTGACGCTTGCCGCGTCGTTCCTCTTCCAGCGGTTCCTCCGCAACAATCCGCCAACCCAACCGTGAACCCGCTCCGCCCCCTCGCCCCGCTCGCCGCGCTCATCGTCACCACGCTGGCCGCCGCCCTCGACCCCACCGCCTGGGAATTCCGGCAAACGGTGACGCTCGACGTCGCCGGGCCCGTGCGCCTCACGCTGCCCGCCGAGACCCTCGATGCCGCCCGCGCCGATCTCGCCGACCTCCGCCTGCTCGGGCCCGACGGCGCCGAGCTCCCGTTCGCCATCGTCCGCCGCAACACCGAGCGGCCGCTGGTCGAGCGCATCCCGACCCAGGCACGGCTCGACGCAAACACCACGGTCGTCGAACTCGGGCTCGCGAAGGAGCGAGCGATCCAGCGGCTTCGGATCGAGACGCCGGCCGCGTATTTCACCAAGGGCGCCACCGTCGAGGTCGAAGAGACGGCCGGCCGCTGGCACCGTGTGGTGGACTCCGCGCTCATCTTCCGGATGAGCGGCAACCTCGAGCAGACCACCCTCGACCTCGGCGGCCGGCGCGCCCGCACCCTGCGCCTCACGCTCGACGACACCGAACGCGGCCCAATCCCGATCACCGCCGTGATCGTCGAGACCGGCGGCAGCGAAGCCGAGGAACTCCTCGACCTGCCTGCGACCATCGTCGCGACGGAGCCGGAGGCCGGCGCCACGCGGTTCACGTTCGATCTCGGGCTGCGCCATCGTCCGCTCGCCGAACTCGTGCTCGCCGCCCGCGAGGGCGTTTTCCAGCGCAACGTCCGCCTCGTCGCTCAACGCGCCGCCGAGGACGAGATCGTCGAGGACACCCTCGCCACCGGCACGCTCGCGCGCCTGTCGTTCCAGGGCGGCCGCCACTTCGAGCAGCTCGCGCTCAAAGTTGATGGCGTCGCGCCCGCCGCGCGCCTCGAGCTGATCGTCGAAAACGGCGACAGCCCCACGCTCACCGACGTGCGCCTCACCGCACGGCTCCGCCGGGTCGACATCGGCTTCGAGGCCCCCGCGGCCGGCACGTACACGCTGCTCGCCGGTGCGCCGAATGCCGCCGCGCCCCGCTACGATGTCGCCGCTTTCGGCGCCGATTGGGGCCGGTTGCCCTCGACCGCGCCCCGCGCCGGTGAACGCACGGCGAACCCCGGCCACCGCCCCGCCCGCCTGGCCGCCGACGTGCCTGAATTCGGCGGGCCGATCGACTCCACCAAATGGAGTCACCAGCGCGAGGTCATCCTCGTCGCCCCGGGCGCGCAGGTGCTCGAGCTCGATCCGACCGCACTCGCCCTCAGCCGCCCCGATCTCTCCGACCTCCGGCTCGTCCGCGGCGAACGCCAGGTGCCGTACCTGCTGGAGCGCACCTCGCGGCAACGCGGCGTGCCGCTCGCCCTCGTCGCCACGCCCGAGGCGAAACGCCCGACCGTGGGCGCCTGGGCGCTCGCGCTGCCCGTCGCCGGCCTGCCGGTCGCGAGCGTGCGGGTGGTGCTGGAGGAGCCGGTGTTTGCGCGCACGCTCGTGGTGGGCGAGTCGGTGCCGGACTCGCGCGGCCAGCCGTGGCGCCGCATCTTGGGCCGCGCCGCGGTGCAACGCAGCGGCACGGACGATCCCACGGCCTTCACGGTCGCACTCTCCACGCGGCCGCAGACCGACCGGCTTTTCCTCGAGATCGACCACGGCGACAACGCGCCGTTTGCCCCCGTCAAGGCCGAGGCCCTCTACCCCGTGCGACGCCTGCGGTTCCGAGCCACGGATACGACCGGTTGCACCCTCCTCTACGGCAACGCCCAGGCCGGCGCGCCGCGCTACGATCTCCAGCTCGCCGCGCCGCGCCTGCTCACCGCGCCGCAGAACACCGCCACAC
>JAEZSJ010000188.1 GCA_023443985.1 Verrucomicrobiota bacterium
CCACCGCCCAGGCGATGCTCAGGCCGTCGTAGGTCGAGGTGCCGCGGCCGACCTCGTCGAGGATGATCAGGCTGCGGTCGGTGGCGTTGTTGAGGATGTTCGCCGTCTCGTTCATCTCGACCATGAAGGTCGAGTTGCCCCGCGCGAGGTCGTCGCTCGCGCCGACGCGGGAGAACACGCGGTCGACGAGGCCGAGGCGGCAGCGCTTGGCCGGCACCCAGCAGCCGATGTGCGCCATGAGCGTGATGAGCGCGACCTGCCGGATGTAGGTCGACTTGCCGGCCATGTTCGGACCGGTGAGGAGCATGATCTGCGCGTCGGAGCCGGAGAGTGCGGTGTCGTTGGGCACGAACGCCTGGGTGCCGGCGAGCCCCGCGGCGCTGTGACGGAGCATCTGCTCGACGACGGGATGGCGGCCTTCCTCGATCTCGAGCGCATCGCTGTCGTCGACGGTGGGGCACACGTAGTCGTTTTCCCGTGCCAGCACGGACCAGCCGGCATAGACGTCGAGCTCGGCGAGGGCGTCGGCGGTCTGCGTGAGCGACACGGACTCGTCCAGAACCTTGGCGACGAGCTCGGCGAAGAGCGCCTGCTCGCGGGCGAGGGCGTTCTCCTCGGCGTGGAAGATCTCCTTCTCCTTCAGGCGGAGCGCCTCGGTGATGAAACGCTCGCCGTTCACGGTCGTCTGGCGGCGGATGTAGTCGGCCGGGACGAGGGCGAGGTTGGCCTTGGTGACCTCGATGTAGTAGCCGAAGGCGTTGTTGAATTTCACCTTCAGGCTGCGGATGCCGGTGCGCTCCTGCTCGGTGCGCTCGAGCTCGGCGAGCCAGGTCTTGTTGCCGGAGGTGAGGGACTGGAGGCGGTCGAGCTCGGCGTCGAAGCCGGCGCGGATGGTGCCGCCCTCGGCGATGTCGGTCGGCAGCTCGTCGCGTAGCGCGGAGGTGAGGAGATCGCGCAACCCGGGCAGGTCGGTGAGGCGTGCGCGCAGGGCAAGCAGGCCGGGCGCGGCGGATTGCTCGAGGCCGGCGATGAGCGCGGGCAACTGGCCGAGCGTCTCGCGCACGGCGGCGAGCTCGCGCGGGTTGCGCAGGCGGTTCTGCAGGCGGCCGAGGATGCGCGGGATGTCGCGCACGTGCTTGAGCGCATCGCGCAGCTCGGCGAGCAGGGCGGGGCGGTCGAGCAGTTCGCCCACGGAAGTCTGGCGGCGCGCGATCTCGGCGAGGTCGAGCGGCGGGGCGGCGAGGAAACGTTCGAGCAGGCGTGCGCCGGCGGGCGTGTGCGTGCGGTCGAGCGCGGCGAGCAGGCTGCCCGCCCGGCCGCCGGAGACGGAGGCGAAGATCTCGAGGTTGCGCAGCGTGGCCGGGTCGAGGAGCAGCGAGCGGCGGCTGGAGTATTCGCGCAGTGAACGCAGGTTCTCCGGTTTTGCGCGGAGGTTCTCCGTGGCGTAGTGGACGAGCGCGCCGGCGGGCCCGAGGCCGGGGTGGTCGTCGGCGAGGCCGAAACCCTGGAGGTTGAGCACGCCCAGGGCCGTCTTCACGCACTGCGCGGCGGTGGTGGTCTCGAATTGGTAACCGGGAAGTTCCGACACGACGCGCTCGGAGGCGAAGTGCACGAGGGCATGGAGCGCGGTCTCGTGGTGCGGCGCGGCCTGCCAGACCTGGAGCGCGCCCTCGGCCAGCACGATTTCGCTCGGGGCGAGCGCGTGGAGCACCGGGAGCAGGTTTTCCGGCTTGGGGTCGGTCGCGAGGCGAAACTCGCCGGTGGAGAGGTCCATCCAGGCGGCGTGGAGGCCGCGGCTGTCGCGGGCGAGGGCGGCGAGGTAGCGGTTGCGCGCGGAGTCGAGCTGGTTGGCGTCGAGCGTTGTACCCGGACTCAGGATGCGGGTGAGCGCGCGGCGGACGAGTTTGCCCGCCTGCGGTGCCTCGGTCTGGTCGCAGATCGCGACCTTGCGGCCGGCGGCGAGCAGCTTGCCGACATAGTTGTCGGCGGCGTGGAAGGGGATGCCGGCCATCGGGTGGCCGTTGCGCCCGGTCAGCGTGATGCCGAGGAGCTTGGCGCCGAGCTCGGCGTCCTCGAAGAACAACTCGTAGAAGTCGCCGAGGCGGAAAAGCAGCAGGGTGTTGGGCGCGAGGCTGCGTTTCACCTCGAAATACTGCTGCAACATCGGCGTGAGCTTCGCGTCGGCCATGAAGGGCTGAAGTCAGAGGCCGGAGGCCGCCGGCCAGCAAGACGGAAGAGCGGTGATCGCCGCGGGCCGAGTGTGGGCCGGGGGACGGTCCAACTGTCCGGCATGGGACCGGGGAGGGAGGTTCTCCAGCGGAGGGCGCACAAGGGGGGCGGTGGTGTCGCCGTGCCGTTTGACGACCGGCCTCTGGATGCGGAGCTTTCCCGCCTCGCCATTTCCCCACCTCATGAACACAAGCGCCCCTTGGGAGCTCCGGAAATTCGTGGCCCCTGAGTTCGTCTTCGGCATCGACGCACGGAAACTCGTCGGCCGCTACGCCCGCAACCTGG
>JAEZSJ010000199.1 GCA_023443985.1 Verrucomicrobiota bacterium
GCGTGGTCCCGCGGCGCGCCACGACCAGCCAACTCCTCAGCCAGTTGCGCGTGGAACTGTGGTCCCACTGCCTGCGCAAGGACAGTTTACGCCACTTCAGATCACGCTCCTCGAGCAAGGTGAACCCCCTTAAACCCGTTCCGAACCTCGCCACCGCCGTGTTCTACGCTCAAAACTAAGCCAAACTCCAGGCACCGGGGGGAACCCCCGGTGCGGCCAGCCGCCGCCCACGCCGTTTTCGCCGTTCCACAAATGAGCGATGCCCGGCAGAGCCAAACGACCGCCCGCCGAGTACTCTCTACCCATGCGACTCAACCTGCAGTCCCTGTCCTTCCTGATCGCCGCGGTCGGCTGCCTGCTCTTCGTGTTCGGCGGCTTCATGCTGCTGCCGGAGCTGGTCGCAGGACGCCGTCGCGGAGTCGCACTGCTGCTGGAGTGTGCGCACGCGTTCCTGGGTCCGGGCGACGACCTGGGGATCGGCCGGCGTCCGCGGCTTCTTCGGGGCGGCGTTGCGTCGGAGCGGCCTCTGCGGCGTGACCGGCGCGACGTGGGAGCGCCGCCGTTTGGAGAAATCACATCGGTTCTCAGGCGCACGCGCTCCCGCATGGCCGCCTCTGCGCCCTCCCGCGGACCGGAACGCGTCCCGCTTCCGGCGGTCCCGCGCAACGCCAACGCGGGTGGCGAGCTGCGCCGCAGGGGAGGGGTTCCGGCTGCGGCCGCTACTCGCGCGGTTTCAGCTCATGGAGTTGCCCGAGCCGGACGAGCTGCGGGAACAGCGCGCCCACGCCGAGCACCACCAGCACGGTGCCCACGCCGCCGGCGACCACCGCCACGACCGGGCCGAACGCGCCCGCCATCGTGCCCGCGCGGAACGCGCCGACCTCGTTGGAGGAGATGATGAAGATCTGGTTCACCGCCGTCACCCGCCCGCGCAACCGGTCCGGTGTGAGCAGCTGCACGAGCGACTGGCGCACGACGACGCTCACATTGTCGAGGCACCCCGAGAGCAGGAGCATCGCGAAGGACAACCAATACCAGTGCGAAAGCCCGAAGATGGTGATGACCACGCCGAAGCCCGCCACCGCCCAGAGCATCGTCGCGCCGGGCCGGCGCTTCGGCCGGCGGTGGGTCAGCCACATCGCCATCAGCACCGCGCCGATCGACGGCGCCGCGCGCAGCCAGCTCAGCCCGATCGGCCCCACGTGCAGGATCTGGTCCGCGTACACCGGCAGGAGCGCCACCGCGCCGCCCAGCAGCACGGCGAAGAGATCGAGGCCGCTCGCGGCGAGGATCTCCTTGTTGCGCCAGATGAATCCCGCGCCGGCCCCCAGCGTGCGCCAGGTGCGCGGCTCGGGCCTCTGCTCCGGTTCGCGGTAGTGGATTCCTTGTAACAGGCCGACCATCGCGAACGCGAGCACCGCATCGAGCAGGTACACCGCCGGGAAGCCGAACCCGGCGATGAGGAAGCCGGCCAACGTGGGCCCCAGCATCGCGGTGAGCTCGAACGAGCTGGAGTTCCACGTGATCGCGCTCGCGATGAGCCCGCGCGGCAGGATCATCGGCACGATCGACGCCCGTGCCGGCGTGCCCAGCGTGCGGATCGTCTGGTCGAGCAGCAGCAGCAGGAACACCGCGGCCAGGGCCGGCCGCTCGAACCCCGCCGCGCTCACCTGGCCGGTCTCCCGTCCCAGACGCGCGACCCAGAGCAGCCCCTCGTTGAACCAGCGCAACGCCGCCCAGTCCGGGACCAGCTCCGGCCACGCGGACACCGCCGCCAGCAGCACCGAGAACACCGCCGAACCGGAGAGTGTAACCTGGATCAGGCGACGCCGGTTCACGCGGTCGGCCAGGTGGCCGGCGGGCAGCGCGAGCACGATGTACGGCAGGAAGTTCACCAACCCGACCAGCCCCAGCGCCGTGGCCGACTCGGTCCAGCGATAGACCTGCCAGGTGGCGACGAGGCCGAGGCCCTGGCGCCCGATGTTGGCCAGCGTGTTGCCGATGAGGTAGCGCCGGTACGCCGGTACGCGCAGGGCGGCGTAGGGATCGTGCGGCGAAGCGGGCGGAGTGCTGGTGGCGACCATGACCGTGCAGCCTCGCGCGCTCCGCGCCTCCACCGCAAACGCGTTTCTGGGGCGGGCGCGCGCGCGGGGCCGGCGCAGTTCGCGCGTGCCTCGGCCGCCGCGGTGCGGTGAGATGCCGCCGATGTCGAACCCTCCCCGCCAGAAGATCGTCGTGCTCACGGGCGCCGGGATGAGCGCCCCGAGCGGGCTGGCGACGTTTCGCGACACGAACGGTCTCTGGGCCAACCACCGCATCGAGGACGTCGCCACGCCGGACGCGTGGCGGCGCAACCCGGAGCTCGTGCTCGAGTTCTACAACCAGCGCCGGGCGCAGGCGTGCGCCGCACAGCCGAACGCCGGCCACCGCGCGCTCGCCGCGCTCGAGCTCCGGTACGAGGTCGTGGTCGTCACGCAGAACGTCGACGACCTGCACGAGCGGGCGGGCTCCACGCGTGTGATCCACCTGCACGGCGAGCTCACGAAGGCGCGCAGCACGGCGGACGAGTCGTTGGTCTACGACATCGGCGCGCGGCCGATCCGGCTCGGCGACCGGTGCGTGCGCGGCAGCCAGCTGCGGCCGCACATCGTGTGGTTCGGCGAGGAGGTGCCATTGATCGAGGCCGCGGCGGAGGAGTTCACCAATGCTGCGAAGGTGCTTGTCGCCGGGACTTCGTTGCAGGTGTACCCGGCGGCCGGGCTGGTCACGTACGCGCCCGCGGCGGCGGAGCGGGTGCACGCGGATCTGCACACCGCGCATTGCCCGTTCGGCTTCCGCCCGCTGCCGGGATCGGTCGACGAGACGTTGCCGGCACTGGTGGCGCGCTGGCTGGAGTAGGGCGGTCGCACGGCGTCCGGAGGGAACCCGGGGCGGCCTCCGGTGTCTCGCCGGAGGCTCCACTCCACCCGGCGGCCGGGCCGTCGAAAGATTTGCTGGTTTTGCCCGGGCCGCGGGGTGTAGACCGGACCCTCTGCTCCGACCTTCCACCATGAAATACTCTCGAACTCTCGTCCTCAGCACCATGACCGGCGCGCTCGTGTGGCTTGCGGGTTGCGCGTCCAGCGGCGTCGAGAACGCCGGCGGCCATCCGGTCGTGGAGATGAACGCCGATGAAAAGGGCTTCGTGCAGGGCACGGGCATCGAGTCGCAGGACCTCGTCTCCGTATCCGACAAGATGGCGCGCAGCATCCTCTCCGTGCCGCAGATCGCGCAGGCCGCCACGCCGCCGGTGGTCGTGCTCGACCCGGTGCAGAACAGGACGCGTTTCCCGATCAACAAGGACATTTTCCTCACCCGCATCCGAGTGCGCCTGAACACCCAGGCCGCCGGCAAGGTGCAGTTCCTCGCGCGCGAGCGGATGGAGGCGCTGCAACGCGAGCGCGAGATGAAGGCCGCCGGCCAGGTCACCACCGCGAGCGATCCGAACGTGGTCGAGTTCAAGGGCGCCGACTACTTCCTCACCGGCGCGCTCGAGAGCATCTCCACGCGCACCTCCCAGGGGCAGAGCGACTACGTGCTCTACAGCTTCCAGCTCATCGACGCCCGCACGAGCGTGATCGTCTGGGAGGACGCCGCCGAGATCAAGAAGCAGGGTCTCGAGGACGCCGCGTACCGTTGAGCCGTCCGGGCCGCGGGCGTGGGCGTTCTGCGCGCCGCGCCCCCGCCCGCCATCACCGATGCCGGAAGCCCGCACCACTTCACCGGCGGCCGGAGCCTCCGCCCTGCGCGGGGCGTGCGCGGCCGCCCTCCTCGCGTTGGCGCTCGCCCTCGGCGGCTGTGCGACCGAGCCGGCCGTGCTGTCGTATGTGCCGACCGGCGACGCGATCATCGACGGCAACGCCCGCCTCGCACTTGCCCCGCCGCAGGACAAGCCGCTCTGGGAGTGCCGCATCGCCCTCGAGGCGCTCCGCCGCGGCGCCTGGGACGAGGCCCGCGCCAAGCTCGACGCCGCCATCCTCGCGCAGGGCGGCATCATGGGCCCCAGCGCCGACGCGGCGCGCGCCCGCAGCCTCTTCCGCCGGGAGAACACCAAGCTCTTCGTGGGCGAGCCGTACGAGCGCGTGCTCGTCTATTTCTACCGCGCGATCCTCTACTGGAGGGACGGCGAGCCCGACAACGCCCGCGCCTGCTACCTCACCGCGCAGCTGCTCGACAGCGGTGCCGAGGGCGAGGCGTACCGCAGCGACTGGGTGCTGCCCGACTTCCTCGCCGCGCTCGCCAGCGCGCGGCTGAAGATGGACTGGGCCGACGCCCTCCTGCGCGCGCAGCAGAACTCCCACGGCGGCGCGCTCCCGCCGCTCGATCCGGCGGCGAACGTGCTCGTGTTTCTCGAGTTCGGCCGCGGTCCGCGCAAATACGCCGGCGGCGAGTACGGCGAGAGGCTCTTCTTCCAGCCCGGCACGGCGCTGGCGCGCACGGCCGTGCTCCGCGTCGGCGAGCAGACCTGGCGCCTCGGCGCGCAGGACGACGTCTCCTTCCAGGCCACGACCCGCGGCGGCCGCGTGGTGGACCACATCCTCGCGAACAAGGCGGTCTTCAAGGAGACCACCGACATCGTGGGCGACGCGGCGCTCATCGGCGCCGGCATCAGCGCGTATCAGCCGCGCGACCACCGCGACGACGGCCTCACCGCCGGTCTCGCCGCCGTGGGCCTGCTCAGCAAGATCGCCTCCGCCGCGACCACACCCGACGCCGACACCCGTTGCTGGGACAACCTGCCGCAGGCGCTCGGATTCGCCGCGCTCAAGCTCCCGCCCGGCGAGCACCCCGCCACGGTCGAGTTCCGCGCCGCCGACGGCCACGCGGTTGCCGTGCGGCCGTTCAGGCTCACCGTGCGGCCAGCGCCCGCCGACACCGTCGTGCTTCTCAGCGAACTTTCTCCCCAACGCATGCCATGAAAACCCGACTCCGCCTTGCAGGCGCCCTGTGCCTCCTCGCCCTCGTCGCCGGCTGCAGCACACCCGGCCCGTACCTTCCGCAGGACACCGACAAGTACACGCTCGAGAACAGCGAGAAATTCGTGCTGCTCGACCGCACGGTGCAACGCGCCGTGACCTGCACGAAGCTGCAGGAGAGCGAACTCGCCGACGGCCGGCTCGAGGTCGTCGCCAACGTGAAGAACCGGCTGAAGCACCGCATCGAGGTGCAGATCAACTGCGTCTTCAAGAACGGCGCCGCGATCAGCACCGGCGACGAGACGCCGTTCGAGACATTGATCCTCGCACCCTACGAGACGAAGGCCGTGCGGTTCGTCGGCATGAACGACCAGGCCAGCACCTACACGATCCGCGTCCGCCAGTCGCAGTGAGTGGCGCGCGTCTCCTGTAGGCCACGGCGGCGACGTGGCCTCCGCTGCCTCACCCTTTGGCGGAGCGCGTGAGCGTTTCGTCACACGCGCTCCGCGAAAGCCTCACGGCTTCCGCTCCACCGCGAAACTCGGCCTGCCGACTCACCGGAACAATCCCGGCAGCCACGTCGTGAGCGCCGGGATATAGGTGATCAACAACACGCCGAAGAACATGACCGCGAGCATCGGCAGCGCGGCGCGCGTCACCTCCGTCATCGGCTTGTTGAAGCGGTACGATGAGAGCAGGAGGTTCAGCCCGACCGGCGGCGCGAGGAAGCCGAGCTCCATGTTCGCGAGGAAGATGATGCCGAGGTGGATCGGATCGATGCCGAACGCCAGGCCGAGCGGGACGAGCAGCGGCACCACGACCACGATCGCGGCGTAAATCTCCACGAGCCCGCCGATGATCAGCAGCACGACATTCAGCCCGAGGAGGAAGAGCCACTTCGAGTGGATCGCTCCCGTCGCCCACGCGACCGCCTGGTCGGGAATCTGCGCGTCGACCATGTAGTGCGTGAAGCCGAGCGCCACGCCGAGGATCAGCATCACCCCGCCGACGAGCAGGCCGCACTCGGTCATCACCCGCGGCACATCGCGGAAAAGGTGCAGATCGCGATGGACGACCACCGCGACGAGAAAGGTGTAGAAGGCGGTGAGCGCCGCCGCCTCGACCGGCGTCGCGAAACCGCCGAAGAGAGCCGTGAGCGCCACGACCGGCACGAGCAGCTCCCACTTCGCGGCCCAGATCGCGGCGAGCGCCTCGCGGCGATCGAACGCCTGCCGGCCGGAGTCGCCCGCCTTGCGGCCCTCGTACAGGCCCCACGCCACCGTGAGCAGCACGAGCAACGCGCCCGGCAGGAGGCCGCCCTGGAAGATCTCCTCGATGCTGATGCTCACGCCGCTGCCCGGGGTGCTGGCGATGATCGCGTAGAGGATCGGCGGCAGGCAGGGCGGGAACAGCATGCCCAGCGAGCCCGCGCCGGTGAGCAGGCCGAGCGAGGAACGCTCCGAGAACTTCGCCGCCAGCAGCACCGGCATGAGCACGCCGCCGAGCGCGAGGATCGTCGCACCCGAGGCGCCGGTGAACGACGTGAAGAACGCGCAGACGAGCGTCGCCACGATCGCCGGCCCGCCGCGCAGGCTGCCGAAGAGCGCCTGAAAGAGCCGCACGAGGCGCTTCGCCGCACCGCTCTCCGCGAGGAAGTATCCCGCCAGCGTGAAGAGCGGAATGCTCGGCAGCGACGGGTTCACCGTCAGTCCGTAGTGTTTCAGTGGCACGCCGGCCAGGCCCTCGCCCGCCGTCCAGAAGAGGATGAGCGCCGCGCCGCCGAGCGCGGTGAAGATCGGCGCGCCGAGCGCCACGGAGACGAGCAGCACGATCATCGCCGGCCAACGCAGCTGCTCCGGGTCGATCGAGGTCCAATGCGCAAACGCCAGCAGGCCCGCCGTGAGCGCGAGCGTCGCCAGTTTCCACCGCCAACGCTCCGCCGCGTGCCAGACCAGACGCACCGCGATCGCCGCGAAGCCGACCACGAGCAGCAGCTGCAGCACCCAGACCGGCACGCCGTACGCGAAGATCTTGCCGAGCGGCCGCTGCGACATCACGAACTCCCAGCTCGCGGCGGCGAGCGCCGCGCTCACGGCCGCGGCGAAACCGTAGCCGACAATGCGCGAGAAGGTGAGCATGCCGCCCTTGAACCACTGCGCCGCCGCGGAGAGCGCGAGCAGGCGGTTGTCGCGCGCGGCGATCGCGCCGCCGAGCATGCCCACCGCGAGCACGAGGTGCTGGACCATCGTCGCCGAGGCCGGCACGCCGGTGCCGATGGTCTTGCGCAACACGATCTCGGCGACGGGCAGCGCCATCATCACGCCGAGCGCGAGCACGACGACGAGGTTCTCGCCGCGGCGCAGCGCGAGCAGCCAGGCCGGTTGGTTGACCGGCTCGGAGCCGGCGATCTCGGGAAGAGGAGCGGACATCGGAAGGGCGCGATATGCAGGAGCGCCCACCCGGAGGCAATCGCGCATCCGCCGGCCGGAGGTGTTCACCGCGGCCCGAGATGCGGATGTGCCCGGGATGCTCTCGCCGCGGCTGCGGGACCGGAACCGGAACTACAGCGCACGGATCGCGCGCCAGGAGGCCGACCGCACCCACCCGGAGTTCTGCGCGGTGCGACAAGCGGCGGCACGGGCCGAACGCTCGGCCGCGCTGGTCGGCCTCGAGCTGGATCGCCTACGCGAATACTGGTGAGCGTGCCGGGCGCCGGTGCGGCGGGCGGCGATGCTCAGCCCACAATCTCGCCGTAGAGGGCGGCCGGCGTGGCGCGGTCGATGCGCACGGGCACGAGCCGGCCGATGTGCGACTCGTTGGCGGGGAAATGCACGACGCGGTTGATGCGCGTGCGGCCCATGAAGCGGCGGCCGGCCTTGTCCGGACCCTCGACGAGCACCTCCTGCACCGTGCCGACCATCGCGGCGGTGCGGCGGCGCGAGTTGGCCTCGAGCAGGCGGAGCAGCTCCTGGTTCCGCGCCTCCTTCACGGTCTCGCCGACCGGGTCGCCCAGCTCGGCCGCGGGCGTGCCGGTGCGAACGGAGTATTTGAAAACATAGGCCATGTCGTAGTCGGCCTCGGCGAAGAGCGCGGCAGTCTGGGCGAAGTCCTCGTCGGTCTCGCCGGGGAAGCCCACGATGATGTCGGTCGAGACGGCGAGGCCGGGGCGTGCGGACTTCAACGCCGCGACGATCTCGAGGTAGCGTTCGCGGGTGTAGGGGCGGTTCATCGCGGCGAGCAGGCGGTTGCTGCCGGACTGCACCGGCAGGTGCACGTGCTCGCAGAGCTTGGGCAGACGGGCGAAGGCGGCGACGAGGTCGTCCTTGAAACCGCGCGGGTGCGGCGAGGTGAAGCGGATGCGCTCGAGGCCCTCGACCCCGTTCACGCGCTCGAGCAGCTGCACGAACGGAGACACGCCACCGGTGTGCTGGTAGTCGCGTCTCCCGTAGCTGGTGACGATTTGTCCGAGCAGCGTGACCTCGCGCACGCCGCGCGCCGCGAGGTCGCGGCACTCGGCGACGATCTCGTTCATCGGGCGCGACCGCTCGTCGCCGCGTGTCTTCGGCACGATGCAGAACGCGCACTGCATGTTGCAGCCCTGCTGGATCGAGACGAAGGCGGTGACCTGGCGGTCGGCCAGCACATGGTCGCGGATGGCGTTCTGCGAACCGGGCTCCTCGGCGGTGTCGACGATCGGCTGCGCGAGCGGGATGCCGGCCTCGCGGGCGGCGCGCAGGTTGTCGAGATGGTCGGGGACGGCGTGGAACTTCTGCGTGCCGACCACGAGGTCGAGGTCGGGCAGGCGGTCGAGCAGCTCGGCGCCGCGGTTCTGCGCCATGCAGCCGAGGATCCCGAGCACGAACTCCGGCCGGCGGCGTTTGCGCACGGCGACGTTCTCCGCCTTCGCCAGCGCCTTCTGCTCGGCGAGGTCGCGCACGGAGCAGGTATTCAGAAGAAGGATGTCGCAGTCGTGCTCGTCGTCCACGATGCGGTAGCCGCGGGCGCGCAGCATCGCCGCCACGGCCTCGCTGTCGCGTTCGTTCATCTGGCAGCCGTAGGTCTTGAGGTGGACGCGGTTCATGCGGCGGAGCGCGCCACGGTTGGCGGCGGGGTGGGGCCGTCAAACGGAAACGCGGTTTCCGGTGGCCGGTGGGCTTGTGGGCCAGGGCGGAGGTCCGGCCATTCCCTGGGCGGGCCACGTCGCCGCCGGGGCCGACAGGGCACGCGCTACGTCATGCTCTCGTACGCGTGGATCTCGCGGGCGTGGTCGGCCCAGCCGGGGAGCTGTGTCTGCCGGGCGGAGCGCAGGAGCAGGATTTCCTGCTGCATGGCGATCTCGCCGGCCTGCTGCATCACGCGGTTGAGGCCGGCGTAGATGATGTCGGCCGGGTCGATCTTGAGCTGTTCGGCGAGGCGCGCGAGCGGCTGAAACTCTTCCTGCTCGAGGTGAAGCTTGACCGAGTGCATGCGGACTCCTCCGGTTCGGGGTTGGGCGGGTCGGACGCCGCAACGTAGTCGCAACCCCTGCATCGGCAAACGCCGGCAGGTGTGGCTGCACGCCGCGAGCTGGGGAGCTGCGCTCGCGAGCGGCTCCACCGCAGATGCCAACGGGTGCTACGTGCGGCGGCTCCCCCCGAAAGGCAGCGCGAGTCGCCGCTCCGATCTGGAACGCGGACGCGTTCCCCCATGCTCAGGGCAGCTTGGCCTGGATGAGCTTGCTGACGGCGCCGAAGTCGATGAGGCCCGCCTGCGGGTGCTTCTTCAACGCGCCCATGACCTTGCCCATGTCCTTGCGGGAGGTGGCGCCGGTGCCGGCGATCGCCTCGACGATAAGGGCGTCGAGCTGGGCCTCGCTGAGGCCGGCGGGCAGGTATTTCTCGAGCAACGTGATCTCGTTGGCGTTGGCGGCGGCGAGCTCGGGCCGGCCGCCCTTCTCAAAGTCGGCCTTGGCCTCGGCGAGCGTCTTCACGGACTTGCGGAGCACGGCGGTGACGAGGGCGTCGTCGATCGGCTTGTTCTGGTCCATCGCGGCGCGCTGGATCGCGGCGTCGGCGGTGCGCAGGGCGAGCGCGGTGACGGAGTCGCGGGCTTTGAGCGCGGTGACGATGTCGGCGCGGAGTTGTTCGTAGATCTTCGACATGCCGCGGAGCGTGCGATCGGCGGCGGGCGAAGTCGAGGCGCCAGCGCGCGGTGGTCCGTGGCGGGCGCGTTCTGCTCAGGCGATCGGGCGCACGACCGAGCGGCCGCCCTGCTCGAACTTCACGGTCGAGGTCTCGCGGGCGCCCAGCTCGCGCAGCTTGCCGCAGGCGAAGTGGAGCGCGCCCTCGAGGTCGCGCAGCCGGAGCTCGAGGCTGACCCAGTGGATCGTGCCGTCGGTGCCCTGGACGGAGCCGCCGCCGGCGACGTGCCCGAGGCGGGCGAGCATGAGGGCGGCGTGCAGCGGCTTCTCGTATTTCCGGATACGACGATCGGCCATGAGCGCCTCGTCGATGCGGACGAAAACCTTGAAGCCGTCCGCCGGAGCGGCAGGTGGGCGGGGACGGGCGACGGGGCGGAAGGCCGCCGCGACCTTGTCGAGCAGGCTTTTCATGTTGGCGTGGGTTCGGGAGGAATCGGTAGCGGCACTACGGGGGGCGGGCGAGCCGGTAATCGACCAGAGGCGAAAGACGGTGACTCCGTGTAATCACCCCGGGCCGCGGCATGGAGCGGGTGGGGGCGAGTCCCGGGGCGCGGGAATCGATTGGCATTCGGCGGGGCGCAGCGGCAGGTTGGCCGGTCATGTCCGCCGCACCGTCGACCGTCGCACCCGCCAAGCCGCTCCAGGGCATCTTCGTCCTGCTCGGGGCGGTGGCCTGTTTCGCCTGCATGGATGCCTCGGCGAAGTGGCTCGGGCGGCGCGGAATACCGGCGCTCGAGGTGGCGGGGGTGCGTTACGCCGTCAGCTTGGTCGTGGCGGCGGCGGCGCTGCGGGTCTGGCGGCGGCCCGAGTTGCTGCGGTCGCGGCGACCGGCGCTGCAATGGGGCCGGGCGATCTGCCTGATCGGCTCGACGCTCGGCTGCTTCATCGCGGTGCGAAAGCTGCCGCTCACCCAGTTCACCTCGATCAACTTCTCGGCGCCGTTGCTCACGGCCTTGCTGGCCGGGCCGGTGCTCGGCGAACGCATCGGGCCGCGGCGGTTGGTGGCGGTGTGCGTGGGCTTCGCGGGGGTGCTCGTGATCACGCGGCCCTTCGGCGGGAGCTTTTCGGCGGCGATGGGTTTCGCGGTCCTTGCGGCGCTCTCGAATGCGTTCTACTTCCTGGCGACGCGCCTGATCGCGGCGCACGACCGCGCGGAGACGACGATGCTCTACACGAGCTTGGTCGGCACGCTGCTGGTCTCGCCGGCCGGGCTGGTGGGCTGGCGCACGCCTGCCGACTGGTCCACGTGGGCGGTGTTGCTCGGGCTCGGCGCGATCGGCGCGGCGGGACACTGGTTGCTCATCGTGGCGCACCGTCATGCGCCGGCGTCTACGCTGGCGCCGTTCTTCTACGCGCAGATCCTGGGCGCGGTGGCATTCGGGCTCGCCGTCTTCGGCGACGCACCCGACCGGTGGACAATCGTGGGTGGCGGGATCGTGATCGGATCGGGGCTCTACCTGCTCTACCGGGAGCGGGTGCGGCAGAAGTTCCCGAGCGCCGATGTGTCCGCGTAATCGAGCGACCGCGACACGGGGCCGGCGCCGCTCAGACCGGCACCGCGGCGCGCGCGACGAGGGCCTCCTCGGCGGCGGCGCGAAGCTGGGCGAGGAGGAATGGCTTGGTGAGGACGCGCACGGCGTCGGGCCCGACGCGCAGCGACGCGGGCAGCTCCTCGCTCAGGCCGGTGATGAGGATGACGGCCGGCTCCTGCGGTTGCCCGCGGGCGGCTGCGATCACGGCGGCGCCGTTCACCCCTGGCATGCGGTAGTCGGTGATGACGAGGTCGAACGCCTGTTTCTCGAGCTCGGCCAAGGCTGCTTCACCCGAAGCCGCGGTGGTGACGGAGAAGCCGAACCGCGACAGGGCGGTGGAGACGCAAACGAGCACAGCGGGCTCATCGTCGACGAGAAGGAGCTTGGCGTTCATCGCAAGAGGTTCGGGTTTGGGGGAAACGCGGACGCGCGGCGAACCGAAGTTGCCGACAGGTTGTTCACAACGCCGCCAGGCGGCGCGGCCGGCGTGCAGCGTCCGCTTCGTCTCCTCAAGCGAAGGTGATTTGCACGGCGGCGGCGCCTTCCCGGGCGCGGGTGCGCGCCTCCTCGACCGTCTCGCCGGTGGCGACGACGACGCCCAGCCGGCGATGGCCGCGGCACTCGGGTTTGCCGAAGAGCCGCAGGTGCGTCTCCGGCACGGCGAGCGCGCGTTCGAGGCCGGAGAAGGCCGGCACGCCGTCGCCCTCGCCGAGCAAGGCGACGCTGAACGCCGGGCGCAGCAGCCGGATCGGCGGCACGGGCAGGCCGAGGATCGCACGCGCGTGGAGGGCGAACTCCGACCACTGCTGGCTGCCGAGCGTGACGAGTCCCGTGTCATGGGGACGTGGACTCACCTCGCTGAAGATGACCTCCTCGCCGCGCACGAAACACTCGACGCCGAAGATGCCCCAGCCACCCAGCGCGCCGACCACGGTCTTGGCGATCTCCTCGGCACGGGCGAGGGCGGCGGGCGACATCGGGCAGGGCTGCCAGCTCTCGCGGTAGTCGCCGTCGATCTGCACGTGGCCGACGGGCGGGCAGCACTGGATGCCGTTAGCGGCGGAGACCGTGAGCAGGGTGATCTCGTAGTCGAAGCGGATGAAGCCCTCGACGATGCAACGCCCGGCGCCGGAGCGGGCGCCCTCCTGGGCGTATTTCCAGCAACGTGAAAGATCCGCGGCGGACTTCACGACGCCCTGGCCGTGGCCGCTGGAGGACATGATCGGCTTGAGCACACACGGGAAACCGAGCGCGCGGGCCGCCTCGCCGGCCTCGGCCTCGGTCGCCACGAAGCGATACGGCGAAGTGGGCAGCTTGAGCTCCTCGGCGGCGAGCCGGCGGATGCCCTCGCGGTTCATGGTCAGCTTCGCGGCGCGCGCGGTCGGCACGACGCGTTGACCCTGCAGCTCGAGTTCGACGAGCACATCGGTCGCGATCGCCTCGATCTCCGGCACGATGAGGTCGGGCTGTTCCGCGGCGATCACGCGGCGCAGCGCGAGGGCGTCGAGCATCGGGAAGACATGGCTGCGGTGCGCGACCTGCATCGCCGGGGCGTGCTGGTAACGGTCGCAGGCGACGACCTCGCAGCCGAGGCGCTGCAGTTCGATCGCGACCTCCTTGCCGAGCTCGCCCGAGCCGAGGAGCAGGACGCGTGTGGCGCCGGCGGTGAGAGGAGTGCGGAGAGAACCGGGAGCAAACATGATCGCGTGAATGCTTCGGGGCGCAGCGTTCGGTGGCAAACCGGATTCGGGCGGCGGGAACGCGTGGACTTGGCAGCGGTGGTGCGGGTCGTCCACGCTGCGGGATGCCCTCCGCTCCGGCCGTGGTCTACACCTACCAACGCTGCAGCACCTGCCGCAGCGCCATACAATGGTTGCGCGCGCACAACGTCGCCTTCGAGGGGCGCCCGATCATCGAGCGTCCGCCGTCGCCCGCGGAACTGCGCCGGATGCTCGCGCTGCAACGCGGCGAATTGCGCCGGCTCTTCAACACCTCCGGGCTCGAATACCGCGCGCAGGGCCTGGCCGCGCGGCTCCCCACGCTGGGAGAGGCGGACGCGCTGACGCTGCTCGCCGGCAACGGTCGGCTTGTGAAACGGCCGTTCGTGCTCGGGCCCGACTTCGGGCTGGTCGGCTTCGATGCCGCGAAGTGGGCGGCCGTGGACTGGCCGAAATCGGGCTGAACGGCGGGTCGCCTTCTCCCCGGAGGGGACGCGCAGAATCGCTGTCCTTCAGCCGCGCAGCCGCGCCACCAGCGCGGGCAGCTCACGCAAGTTCGCCGCGGCGTGGAAACGTGGGCAGTCGGTCGGAGCGGGCACGTTCTCGTGCGCCCAAATGAGCGGGTACGGGATGTGCACGCCGTGGCCGCCGAGCTCAAGGATGGGCAGGATGTCGGAGCGCAGGGAGTTGCCGATCATCAGGAAGCCCGTCGGTTCGATCTGATGGCGCGCGAGGATGCGGCGATAGGTGGCGACATCCTTCTCGGCGACGACATCGCAGTGCGCGATGTGCGGGGCGAGACCGGAGCGTTCGAATTTGCGCTCCTGGTGGCGGAGGTCGCCCTTCGTGATCACGATCAGGCGGAAGTCGGTGGCGAGCGCGGCGACGGTCTCGGCCGCTCCGTCGAGGAGTTCGACCGGGTGGGCGAGCATGTCCTTCGCCATCTCCACGAGCGCGCGGAGTTCCTGGGCGGGAATCTTGCCGGCGGAGAGATCGATCGCCGTCTCGATCGCGGAGAGGGCGAAGCTCTTCACGCCGTAGCCAAAGAGGTCGAGGTTGCGCATCTCGGTCGCGTAGAGCGCCCGCTCGACCGTCTTGGGATCGTGGTAACGCGCGAGCAGCTCCTGGAAGCGGCGGTGGTAGTCCTCGAAGAGCGTCTCGCTGTGCCAGAGCGTGTCGTCGGCGTCGAAGCCGATCGTGGTGATCATGCGCGGCGAGTGTGGCCCCGGCGGCGCGTTGGTCGAGTAATGAGTCCCGCTGGCTCGGGATCCGGACCGCTCGCCACGGCCGGATTGCACCGCGCGGGCGGGGCGGCCTCGCTGGCTGGATGCGGCGACTTCAACTCTGGTTCCTGATGGCTGTGCTCGGCGTGGCGGAGCTCGGCGTGGCGGAGCTGGGCGCGGTGGCGGTGGGCGACTCGCGCGAGGCGGTGGTCCGAGAGTTGGGCGAGCGCGGCGCCTCGATCGTGGTCGGCGACCGTGAAGTGCTGACCTACGCCGGCGTCGCCAAGCTGCGACTGGAGCGCGGGGTCGTGGTGGCGGTGGAGCAATTGGCCCCCGTGGCCGCAACGGAACAGACGCCGCCTTTGACGATGGAAGAGTTCACGACGCGCGCGCAAGCGGCCCGCGAGCAAGCCGAACAACGCCACCGTGATTGGAAGCAGCGCGAGAGCGAACGGAGACGGCGTGAGTTCGAAGAAGTGAAGCAGCAGGAGGCGGCGTTGGCTGAGGTGCGGGCGACGACCGCCGCTCGCGTGGAGTCGTTCGGGGGAAGGAGGAACGGTGCGGGCTCACCGCCTTCGGCCGGCGCTGCGACCCAGCCGCGAAACGAGGCGAGCCCGGCGGCGGCAGAGGAGGTGGTATCGGCCCTGGTGCTGGGGCTCGTCCTTCTCGGAATCCAGACGGGAATCTATTTTCTGGCGACTCTCGTCGTGCTCGTGCCGGTCTGCCGGTATTGGGAAGTGGATATGTTCGCGAGCGGTTATCTGCTCAGCAGCCTGGCCAACGCCGTGGTTCTGGCGCTGGTGTTGTTGGTGATCGCAATTCTGGTACCGCTGCGGCTCTCCGGTGGAACGCAGATGCTGATCGCCTCGATCTTCACGGTCCCGACTCTGGTCGGCGCGTTGCATCGTTTCAGTTTCAACCAGGATCTGGGCGCCTCCGTGCGGGTGGCGTTCCTGGCCAACGGCTGCTCGTTCGCCGTGATGATCGGGGCCAACGCCACGCTCAAGGGAGTCGCGCTGGCGTTGGCCACGCAAGCCTGAGGCGGCACGTCAGCTTTTCGCTTCCGGGGCGGCCGGGGCTGCGGGTGCCTGGGATTTTCCCGGGTTGCAGTGGATGGTCTTGAGCGGGTCGATGTTGTACTTCTCGCCGAGGGCGGCGATGCGGTTCGGGTCGATGTTGCCCACGATGTTCACGAACACCGCCTCGTTGTCTTTGCCAAGCACCGTGATCGTGAGCCCCTCGATCGCGGAGTTGTGGGCGACCTTCACGAGTACGGCGACATCGTCGCCGTTGTCCTGCACGTTGACGGCGCGATGCCAGCCCTGCTCGGCCAACTGCGTGCGGATCTTCTGGATGCGGGCGGTGAGGTCGGCGCGGTTCTTGTCATCCATGCCGAGCACGTTCACGCGGATCTGTTTGAGATCCTTGATGAGCGCGGCGGCGTCGGCGTCCTGGCACTTGGCGATGGTCGCCGCAAAGGCGAGCAGCGGCTCGGGGAGGTTGATCTCGATGTTCTGGCTGCTGGCGACGCCGGCGAGGGCGGGGCCGAAGTCGACGAAACCGGGTTCGGCGGCGGCGGTGGTGGTGGAGAAGGCGAGCCCGGCGGCGCAGGCCGCGGCGAAAAGAGTGGAGCGGAGAGCGGATTTCATGGTGCTGGTTTTTGGAGGGCGACCGGCGGAAACAAAGGCCGGCGGTTGTCCCCAGCACACGGCAGCCCGCGGAAAGTTGCAGAAGGGCTGACGGGGCCTTGCAGGCGCGTCCGCCCCAATCTCCATGGCCCGCCTGCTGAAGGCGCCTAAGCGCGCGCCATTCAACGCCGCGTTGGTTGTGGTCAGAGTCCCAGATAGACGACACGAACCCGCAGGAATCGGCGGCTCACCGCCGAGAGCGGCAGATTGTCTCGCACCGAGATCAAGGTCGGGGCGCCTGGTGGGACGACGGAGAGCTCGTCCCAGGTGACGAGGTCGTTGCTCGCCTCGACGTGATAGCTGATGTCCAGGGCGGATTCTTTCCGCGAGAACTCGATGGCGGCGTAGTTCTCGCCATCTTGGGAAATGGTTCGCACGTGGGTGGGATTGTTGCCTCCGGAACCGGGCGGGATGTTCAAGGCGTAATGCAGCAGGTTCGTCGTGCCGTCGCCCTCGGGGTCATGCTCGGGATCCATGTCGTCGGTGTTCAACTCCGGGTAGTTGGCGATAGCCCACGCGCTGTAGCAGACATGTTTCTCCTCGGTGAGGAGGAGTTCCGCCCCGGGCGTTGTGACGGATCCAAAGGAGTTGTAGACCTCCACACTGTAGGTGGCGGCATCGTCCGCGGCGACCGCGGCTATCACGAGTCGTGCCTCGGTGCAGCCGGCGAGTTCGCGGCCATTCTTGAACCAGCGGTAGCGGAGATCTTCACCCTCGGCGCCGACTTCAAGCACCGCAGTCGACCCAAGTTTTGCCCCGAACGGGCGAGGTATCCAGGTGATGCGGGGCTCAGGACGAAGGCCCGGTTTGAAGCGAACCATGCCCGACGCAGAAAGGCCCGCGCGTACTGCGTTGGCTCCGACTTGGAGCAGTCGTCCTTGGTCATCGAAGAATGAAGCCACTGCGACACCACCATGTACGATTGCGAAGTCGGCATCATTGGTCCCATCGGCGTTGAGCCGCTTTGTCTGGGTGTATAAGCCCGCGCGCAACTGGAATGAACCGTTGATCAGCGTCTTTCCATTTGCTTGTGGGAGAACTGCACCGACGCGCGCGGCGCGAACCTCTTCCGCCGCGCCAGCGATGGCCATATTCCCGTCGCGATCGAGAACCGCGAAGCAGTTGATGAGAGGGGCTTCGTAGGTGTTGAAGTACCCCCCGAGGAAAAGCTGTTCATTGGACCCGAGCGCCAGGCACAAGGAGTTGGCCCAAGGAGCGCTGGGTGGCGAGAAGCTCGGATCGAGTGTTCCTTCGGGCAGAAAACGGAAAAGGCCCGTCTCGTCGTAGGAGCCATCCGGGGAAATTGAGCCGGCGGCGATGACTCGACCGTCGGTTTGAACAGCCAGCGCGACCGCGCTACTCAGAAGGTAGCGGGCACCGAACGAAGGATCGACGGAACCGGAATCGAGTAGGCGCATCACGCTCCAGTTCCGGCCACCGAGGAGGACTTTGCCATCCGGCTGGAGCACCATCGACGTGGGGAGTGCGGTTGTCCATTTCCCGCTGTCTTCCCGAAATGTGGAGTCGAGGGTGCCGTCTGGTAGGAGCCGGCTCACTCCTTCGCCGGGGCGGCCTGGGCTGACGAGGATGCATCCATCCCCTTGGCGCGCGATAAACTGCGGCGACTGCAACGTCTGATCGGCGTTGAATGTGGTGTCGACCGAGCCGTCTTCATTGAGCTGCACGAGCCCGTTGTGGGGCGAGCCATTGACGTGCGTGAACCACCCGCCGACCAACCAACGGCCACCCGGGACCGGAATGGCGGTTTGTGTGTTGATGGTTGAAACACGGAAGGCCGAGGAGGCCGCTTTCGTGAGAGCGCCGTCGGCCGAGAGTATCGTCAACCCTCCTGCCGCAATGCCGGACCAGGAAGTGAACAATCCCCCCGCGACGACCCTGCCGTCGGGAAGCGCGATCGCCCCGGCGATGGTGGATTGATCGGGTTGCGGGTTGAAGGAGGAGTCGAACGCCCCATCCGGGGTGGTCCGGATCAGGTAGGCGCAGGGTGTCGCCGAGGTATTGAAATAGTTGATCCTGCCGCCGAGCAGGACGCGGTCGTTGCCGTCGACGCGCAGTGTCCCGATGGAAGTCGCCGCTGGCACGCCAAGCGGTACCTGGAAGGCGGGATCGATCATGCCGGAGGGGGAGAATCGAACCAGCTTGCGGGAGGCCAGGACTGCGATGGGGCTTCCATCGCCCTGGACTGCGATGGCACTCGCAATGCCGATGCCGACGGGTGCGACGAAGCTCGGGTCAAGCGTACCGTCGGCCTGCAGGCGGACGATGGTCCCTGAGTTGGCCCGGCTTGGCACCAGAATTCTGTCCGACCGATCGAGCACAAACAGGCCGCCGTTCGGCGTGACACTTGAGGGGATGGTGAACCCGGGGTCGCGGGCCCCGCAGGCTGTCAATCGGATGATCGTTTCGCAACTGCGACCGTCGAAGTGGTTGAATACACCGCCGGCAAGGATCGCTCCGTTACTCTGGATCCCGAGGTGCAATACGCGTGGTGTGCCGGACGGGTCCGTGAATCCCGCGTTGTTTCCAAACGTTCGGTCGAGCGTCCCATCGGGCAGTATGCGGGCGATTCGTTCCCGCTGGATGTTGCCCACGTTGCGGAATGTCCCGCCGATCACGATAGCACCGTCCGCTTGCACCGCGATGGCCAACACGGCGCCACTGATTTCCGGGGCGAAGCTGGGGTCGATGTTTCCGTTGGCGTCGAACCGTGCGAGGTTCCAGCGGCGCGTTCCATCGATGGTCGAGAACAGGCCGCCCACATAGAATCCGCCGGTGAGTGGGTCCGCTGCAACTGCACGGACGGAGGCGCCGCTTGCCTCGAAGAGCGGCAGGAACGAGTCGTCGAGGCAGAACTGGTCGGCATATTGTGCGGGCGCGGTGATGAGGCGCCCGGCTTGCGAGGTGGTGGACTCGCCGTCCGCAGTCACGACGACATCGTAGAAACCGGCATCAGCCATCGTTACAGCATTCAAGGTCAGCGATGGGCCTGTGCCGTTGGCGATAGGGTATCCAAGGTGCCGCCATTGGTAGGAGAGGCTGCCGGTGGCGGTGGCTGCGACCGAGAACGTCGCCGCAGTGCCACTGGTGGCCACCACAGTCCCAGGCTGTTGGGTGATGACGGGCGGAGCCGCGATGGCGGAGGCGGCCGCGAGCAGAGCGCCGCAGGCAAGGATGCGCAGAAGCGCAACGGGATGGGTTCGCATCGGGAGTGGGTTTGCGAGGTGGGCCGCCGGGGTGGGGGCGTGTCTACTCC
>JAEZSJ010000201.1 GCA_023443985.1 Verrucomicrobiota bacterium
ACCGCATGGAGGTGAAGGTCGAGGTGACCGGCGAGATGCTCAGCGACAAGGTCGGCGCGATGGACGAGCTCACGAAGCGCTTCGGCCGCGGCATCGAGCAGATCACCGGTCTCCACGCCGAGGTGACGCTCGTGCAACCCGGCTCGCTTCCCCGCAGCGAAGGCAAGGCCAGGCGCCTCTTCGACAAGAGAAACGAGAGCTAGAATAGAGAACCTGGAATCTGGAAGTTGGGACCCGGAATAGCTGAAGCCCTGCCTCCTTCCAGATTCTAGCTCCTCGCTCCTAAGTTCCTTTTTTTCCTACCCCCGATGAAAATCACCCAGCTCTCCGTCTTCCTCGAGAACCGCCCCGGCCGTCTCTCGGCGCTCTGCCGCACGCTCGCCGACGCCGGCGTGAACCTCAGCACGCTCATGCTCTCCGACAACGGCGAGTTCGGCCTGCTGCGCCTGCTCACCCCCCATGTGGACAAGGCCAAGGCCACGATCGCCGCCGCCGGCTACGCCGCCACGACCACCGAGGTCGTGGCGCTCCAGGTGCCGGACCGGCCCGGTGGCCTGGCCGGTGTGCTGGTGTTGCTCGAGAAGGCCGGCGTCTCCGTGGAGTACATGTACGCGTTCGCCGAGCGGCCCGGCTCGGATGCCGTGATGGTCTTCCGCTTCGACCACACCGACCAGGCCCTCGCCGCGCTCAGCGCCGCCGGCATCCCGGTGTTCCAGTCGGTGGACCTGTTCAAGAACTGACGGTTCGCCCTGGCGGTTTGGCCCCGCCGGCGTGCTCGCGTGCCCCGCCCGTGCGCGTGATGACACACCGGTTACCGCGATCGCGCCGGGTGCACTGTCCGGCTGCGGCAGGGGTCCACCATGTTGGGTGGACGGCGTGGGGAGACGGCTCGGCTCTCGCCCGGACCCGGATCGGTCCTGCGGGACCGCGGCCGGATCTGGCCGGCTCCTACAGCTCGAAATCCGCCGGGGCGACGAGCACCACGTATTCGCCCTTTTTGCTCAGGGGGGCGAAACGTTGCCGCACCTCGGCGGCGGGACCGACGAGGAACGTCTCGTGGAGCTTCGTCACCTCCTTGGCGAGACAGACCACGCGTTTCTCGCCGAGCACCTCCACGATCTCGTCGACGAACGCCTCGATGCGGTGCGTGCTCTCGTAGAGGCAGAGCGTGTGCGCTGCCTCGCGATGTTTCTCCAGAAAGGTGCGCCGCGCTGCGGTCTTCGGGGGGAGGAAGCCGGCGAAGAGGAACGCGTTGGTCGGCAACCCGCTCGCGCTGAGCACGGCGACGGCGGCGCAGGCGCCGGGCACGGGCACGACCGGGAGGCCGCGGCGCCGGCAGGCACGCACGAGGCGGAAACCCGGATCGCTCAGGCCGGGGGTGCCGGCGTCACTCACGACCGCCACGGATTCGCCCGCGAGCAGGCGGGAGACGAGCTGCTCCGCTGCCGCGGTTTCGTTGTGCTCGTGGTAGGCGACGAGCGGGCGGTGGAGGCCGAGGCGCTGGAGCATGGCGCCGGTGGTGCGTGTATCCTCGCTGGCGATCACCGAGGCGGTGCCGAGGATGCCGCGGGCGCGCTCCGAGAGGTCTGCGAGATTACCGATCGGAGTGGCGACGATGTAGCAATGCCCCGGCTGGGCGGTGAGGGAGGGATTGGCGTCGCTCATGCGGCGGAGGGTATCGGACGGGCGCGAGGAAACGGCAAGCGCCGGCCGGGGCGCGGGATCCGGACACAAAGAGGCCCGGACGCCATGGCCCGGGCTGGAGAGCGGCGACGCTGTCGTTCAGCGCCCCATCGACCCGCCCATGCCGGGCACGTTGCCTTCCCAGTCCTGCGGGCGGCTCCACGGAATGGAGTCCTGTTCTTCTTTGGTGGCGCAGCCGTTGACGAGCAACGCGGTGAGGCCGAGCAGAGCAGCAAGGAGAAGACGTTTGAGCACGGGCATAGTTGGAAACGGGGGGACGATTGCAGCGGCGCGGTCGCTTGGCAAGGGACAAGCCGCGAGCGCCGCGGCGGGGAGTTGAGACCCCGGCGCGGTCGAATAGTTTCACGGGCGCGGCGCCATGCCTCCGCCCTTGACGGCTCCGCGGCGGCCCGGCACGTTGCGCGGCTCGTTTCCACTGCCCGGTGGTGTAATGGTAGCACAGGCGACTTTGACTCGCCTAGTTCTGGTTCGAACCCAGGCCGGGCAGCCAACGCGAGCGACGGTCTGCAGCGGCGGTCCGGCAAACGCCGTGCGGCGGCCGCGACGGCGCACTCAGGCGAGTGCCCAGGGGCGGGTGAGCGCCGGCGGCCGCCGGTGGCGCCGGACTCCTCCCGGTCGGGCCGATTCGTGGTCGGCGCGACAGCCGCATCCCGAGCTGGTGAAACGGCCTTTCGACCATGCGATAGGTGCCCCACGAGAGCAACAGGAGCGGCGCGAGCGCGAGCCCGGCGCCGACTGTCATCTGGTTGTACGGGAAGCCGACGCGCAGCGCCGGCTTCAGCAGCGGCAGCAGCGTCTCGATCAGCGGGCCGTGCCAGAGGTACAACGAGTACGACAGCACGCCGATCCAGGCGATGCCGCGTTCGAGCGGAGCGGGGGAGCGCCGGTCGCGGTAGAGCTCAAGCAGCCAGCCGAAGATGAACGCCCAGATCTCCCAGAGGATCGTCTGCAGCGGGCCGAACTGGGACGCGAACACCCCGAACGCGGTGAGCAAGGCGAGGCCGAGTCGCGAACGGGGGAACACGCGCGCCCCGCCGGCATGGCGCTCACAGAGCAACACGCCGAGGTACCAGACGAGCATGTATTTGCTGCGGAAGACCGCGCTCTTGAGCGGGTACAGATCGGGGCCGAGTTGGGCGGCGAACTGGCTGTAGAGCAGCGAGCCGAGCACGATGACGCCGAACGCCCGGGACAGGCCGTCGCGCCGGCGCAGCCACACAAAGACGGGGTAGAAACAGTAGAGCTGCCACTCGTAGGCGAGGCTCCAGAACGCGCCGTTGATCCCGCCGAAGGTCGCCGGGTGCGTGTTGTGCACCATGAACAGGTGGCTGAGGAGCTGCGGCCAGAGATTGTCGCGGGTGAGGGCCGTCGGCGCGTGGAGGAGGGCGAAGTAGACCACCGCGAGCAGGTACACCGGGAAGATCCGGAAGAAACGGCGCACGAAAAAGTAGCGCAGGAACTCGCCGGCGGGCGCCCCAGGGTGCTTCGACTCGAACGCCAGCAGCGAACCGTGGATACAATAGCCGGAGAGCACGAAGAAGAGCGTCACACCGAGCCCGCCGAGGCAGTACGGATAGAAGACGCGGCTCGAGAAGGTCGCCGCGACCGAGAAATCCGGAAAGTAGCCGGCGAGCGGCAGGTGGTTCCAACCGAACGTGGCGCCGTGCAGGTGCACGAAGAACACCATCAGGATCGCCACCCCGCGGAGCACATCGAGGTGGACGAGGTGAGCGGAGGCCGGCCGGCTGGCGGAGGGAGGCTTCACGGCAGGGAGCGCGGCGGAGGGTGCACGCGAGGCGCAACTTGTGCCGGAACGCCGTTTTGGCCAGCGGGTCCTGTAGTCGGGTCGCGGGTGCGCCCCGCGGCCCGCCGCCGGGAGGGTGGGACGGGCGGGGCCCGCCGCCGTTCACAACGGCCGGGAGTGGCCGTTGGTCCGGAAGAAACGCTGCGCGATGGGCGAGAGCTCGTACACCAGGGCGTCCTGCTCCTGGGGCAGACGATCGGCGCAGTTGGCGATCTGTTTGACCAGGTGCTCGGTGAGCGCGGCGCCGCGCTCGCCGACCGGGGCGTTCGCGCCGGCGTTGGTGGGCGGGTAGGCCGCCGCCAGCACTTCATGGACACGCAGATCCCAGGGCGACCGCGGGCGGGGGGCGCACGGGTAGCAGATCACGGCCAAATCGAGCGAGACGCCGTCAAGATCGAAGCGATACGTCTCGCTCTCGGCCGGGATGCGCAGCGCGGGCTCCCAGAGGTCGCGCTGCTGTGCGCGGGAGAGCAGCGGCGCGAGCAGGCCGCAGCCCTTGGCGCCGAGCGCCGACTTGAGCGTGGCGGCGATCACGGTCTGGGTCTCGGCGAGGAAGCTGCAGATCTCGGCGCTCGTCTGCGCCTTGCGGCGGAGGGCGCGTTCGTGGACGAGCGCGGCCGCGGCCGGCTCCATCTCGATCACGAGGTCGATCCAGCGATCGTGCTCGAGGTCGAGGAAACCGGCCCACGCGATGAACGAGGCGACGCCGGTGGCGCGTTCGCCGGGCGCGGACACCGCGGAGTGGGCGGAGAGCCCGAGCTCGGTGAAGGCGCGCGGCACCAAGTCCTGGATCTCGCCGGCGGCGAACCAAATCGGGGGAGGCGCGGTGGGGGCGAGCGGAGGCGTGGCGCGTTCGGCCTCGGCGATCGGATCCTCGACGGTCTCGAGGGTGTCGAGCGGCGGCTGGAGTTGTTGCGCGACGATCTCGCCGAGCAGGCTGTAGCGGCGGCCGAGCGAGTCGTACTGCTCCAGCTGCTTCTGCAGCGCGAGCTGGTAGCCGACGATGCGCTCGGCGACGCGGAGCCGGGCCAGGAGCTCGTCGGGGTCGAAGGGTTTGCTGATGAAGTCGTCGGCGCCGGCGTCGAGTCCCGCGGTGATCTCACCGCTGAGGAACTTCGAGCTCACGATGATCACGTAGGGTTGGATGAGGGGGCTGGTGGCGCGGAGCTGGCGGCAGACCTCGGGGCCGTCGAGCTCGGGCATGACCCAGTCGATGAGGGCGATCAGAGGCCCGTCGGCCTCGAGCAGCGCGGCCAGTGCGGCCCGGCCGTCGGCGACGACGACCGTCTCGTGATGAGCGCCGGCCAACACCCGGACAAGGACTTCGCGGGAGACGCGATCATCTTCGGCGATTAGGACCTTCATGGTGCGAGGCGGTGCTTGGTCAGGTGTGATTCCCCTATCGGTCGCCGCGGGCGAAACTGTTGGGGGAAACACCCGCCAGCGCAGGTTCCGCGCGGCAGGAGGGCCGGGGCGGCGGGGGCCGAGTCGCGGGCCTACCTCAGCGCTCGCCTTCGCGGTTGAAGAACAACGCCAGGGGCGTCGGGGGATAGACCGGGATCGGGTGTTGTTCGGAGGTGGCCTCGGCGAAGGCGGCGAGCTTCTCGATGAAGCGCTCGTTGAGGATGGCGCCGCGGTTGAGCAGCGCCACTTCGTTCACGGCCGGAGGGGGATAGGCGGCGGCGAGCACATCGAGGCTCCGGAGGAGGTTCGAGCTCTTGCGGCGCAACGTCGCCGGCTGGTCCACCGCGGTGACCTGGAGCAGGTCGCCCCCGACCTCGAGGTGCACCGTGAGGGCGTCCTCGGGCACGGGCAGGCGCAGCCGCGGGCGTTCGACGTAGAGGCCGCGGGAGAGGAAGGGCACGAGGGCCTCGCAGGTGCGCTGCCGCAGTTCGGAGCGGAGCGCGGAGCCGAGCACGGTGAGCGCCTCCGCGAGGAAGGCCTGCTTGGGCAGCTGGACGTTCGACCGGCGGTGCAGCGTCTTCGCCACGAAGTTTGCGATCACGGCGGGCGCCGCCTCGACCAGCAGGTCGATCCAGCGCAATTCGTCGACCGCGATCACGGCCACCCAGGCGGCGTAGGAGACACGCAGCGGCTGGAGCTCCGCGGGCGGCTCGACCCGATGCGCCACGCCCAGGCCAAGTTGTTCCAATGCGGTGCAGCCGAGCGCGGCGAGCAGCTCCAGCGTGATCACGGGCGCCGGCTGGTCGGTCCCGGCGGCCGGCAGGGGGGCGGGGGGCTCGGGGGCGCCGTCGGAGCCGGGGGTGGCGAGCAGATCGCCGAGCAACTGATGGCGTTGCTCGAGCACCTCGAGCTCCGCGATCTTGTGGCGGAGTTCGACCTCGTATTCGACCATGCGTTGCGCGACACGCAGGCGCGCGAGCAGTTCGCCGAGGTTGAACGGCTTCGAGAGAAAATCGTCCGCACCGGCGTCGAGGCCTGCCACGACCTCATTCTTGTCGGTCTTCGCGCTGAGCATGAGCACATAGGGACGGAACTTCAGCTGCGCCACGCGCAACTTGGCGCAGACCTCGGGGCCGGACATGCCGGGCATCACCCAATCGAGGATCAGGATCGGCGGCGCGTCGTCGGCCATCATGGCGTCGATCGCCTGTTTGCCGTCCTCGGCTGTGGCGACCTGGTAATGGGCATCTTCGAGGAACGCGCGCAGGACTTTGCGCGCGATGCGATCATCGTCGACGACCAGGATTTTCATTGGGGCGGGGGAGGGATCGGGATGACCCGCAGTGGAGACATCGGCTCGTCGGCCGGCGGCTTTATTGAAAAGCATCTTCCGCAAGGATGGGCTCCGTGGGGAATCCGGGTTGAAAACAGCCGAGGTCGAACCGTAGCGTGCTCGGGAACCGCCGCCGGCCATGCCCGATACGCCCAAACACATCGACATCGACTACGTCGCCAGTCTCGCCCGCCTCGCGCTCACGCCCGAGGAGAAGGCCACCTTCTCCCGCCAGCTCGGCGATGTGCTCGCGTACATCGAGAAGCTCAAGCAGGCCGAAGTGAACGGCGTCGAACCGACCGCGCATGCCTTCGATGTCCACAATGTCTGGGCGGCCGATGTGCCCGCGGCGGGGCTGCCGGTCGAGGACGTGCTGCGCAACGCCCCGGCCCACCGCGACAACATGATCTCGGTCCCGAAGGTAGTGGAGTAGACGAACCGCCCACCCCGCGAAACCGCGTCCCGCCCGCCAACCCATTCTGCGTCCCCGTCCATGTCGTCCGCCTCCGCCTTCCAGACCGCCGCCCAGCTGAGCGCACAGCTCGCCAGCGGCGCCGTCTCCGCCGTCGAACTCGCGCAGGGCTGTCTCGCGCAGGTGCGCGCCACCGATGAGCGCGTCAACGCGTTCCTCTCCTTCGACGAGGCCGACATCCTCGCCCAAGCGCGGGCGTCCGACGCCCGGCGCGCCGCCGGCCGGAGCCGCGGCCCGCTCGACGGCCTGCCCGTGGGGATGAAGGACGTGATCGCGGTTCGCAACCAGCCGCTCACCTGCGGCAGCCGGATGCTGGAGAAGTTCGTCTCGCCCTATGATGCGACCGCGGCGCTCCGGCTGAAGGAGGCCGGCGCGGTGCTCTTCGGCCGGTTGAACATGGACGAGTTCGCGATGGGCAGCTCGACCGAGAACTCGGCCTTCAAAACCACCGCGAACCCGTGGGACCTGTCCCGCATCCCCGGCGGCAGCTCGGGCGGCAGCGCCGCGGCCGTGGCCGCGGGCCAAGTGCCGGTGTCGCTCGGCAGCGACACCGGTGGCTCGATCCGCCAGCCGGCGGCGCTTTGCGGCATCGTCGGGCTGAAGCCGACCTACGGACTGATCTCGCGCTACGGGCTGGTCGCCTACGCATCCTCGCTCGACCAGATCGGGCCGTTCGGCCGCACGGTGGAGGATGTGGCGCTCACGTTGCAGGCCATCGCCGGGCACGACGAGAAGGACTCCACGTCGTTCCGCACCGAGATTCCCGACTACCGCGCCGCGCTCGGGCAGCGCCGTGGACCGTGGAAGCTCGGCGTGCCGAAGGAATACTTCGGCGAGGGCCTCGCGCCCGAAGTCCGCGCTGCTGTCGAACAGGCGATCGCGTGGTACCGCGCGCAGGGCTGTGAGATTCGCGAGGTGTCGTTGCCGCACACGCAGTACGCCGTGGCCGCCTACTACATCATCGCCACCGCGGAGGCGTCCTCGAACCTCGCCCGCTACGACGGCATCCGCTACACGCACCGTTCGCCGAAGGCGACCGACGCGATCGACATCTACCACCACTCGCGCGCCGAGGGCTTCGGCTCCGAGGTGAAACGTCGCATCATCCTCGGCACCTATGTGCTCAGCAGCGGCTACTACGACGCCTACTACGGCCGTGCCCAAAAGGTCCGCACGCTGATCCGGCAGGACTTCCTCGACGCCTTTCGCGAGGTCGACGCGCTGCTCACCCCCACTTCGCCCACGGTGGCCTTCAAGAAGGGGGAGAAGACGGCCAACCCGCTCGAGATGTACCTCGCCGACATCTTCACCATCTCGCTGAACCTCGCCGGCCTCCCCGGCGTCTCCGTCCCGTGCGGTTTCTCGGCCGAGGGGTTGCCGATCGGCCTGCAGGTGGTCGGCCGGCCGTTCCAGGAGGCCGACCTGCTCGCCATCGCCCACGCCTACGAGCGTGCCCACGATTTCCACACAAAGCACCCGCAGCTCTGACCCTTCTCCCCGTGTCCGCCGCCGCTTCCTCCCCCTCCGCCTACGAGGCCGTCATCGGGCTCGAGGTCCATGTGCAGCTCAAGACGCGCTCGAAGATGTTCACGCGCGTCGCCACCGGTTTCGGCGAGCCACCCAACACGCTCACCGACCCCGTCGTGCTCGCGCTGCCGGGCACGCTGCCGGTGATGAACAAGGAGGCCCTCGACAAGATCATCAAGGTCGGCCTGCTCCTCGGCTGCGAGATCGCCCCGGTCTGCAAATGGGACCGCAAGAACTACTTCTACCCCGACAGCCCGAAGAACTATCAGATCTCCCAATACGACCAGCCGATCTGCCTGCGCGGCGGCGTCGAGATCGAGCTGCCCGGCCCGGCGC
>JAEZSJ010000320.1 GCA_023443985.1 Verrucomicrobiota bacterium
TCCACGTGACCGCTGCGCATGCTCCGTTGTGCGCGCTCCTCCGGCTCGAGCGAGCCGTGGTCGACAGGTTGTTGGGCGACACCATCGCCGAAGGCGCAGACTGCGCGCTCGCGCAGACTTTCGGCGGCGACACGGCCCCGCTGCTCGGCCTGGTCGAAGACTCGGCTGCCGACGCCCATGCCCGCGGTGCCGGTGTCGATGCGCTCGCGAAGCTGTGGAAGCGGGGTCAATTCACCCGCGAGGCGCTGCTGGCTTTGCTCTCGCCACGCATGCTTTGACCGTCCGCGTCAGCCAATCTCATCGCTCCCGGTTTTCCCGGCGCTACTTTGTTGTCCGCAGCAGGCCGGTTACGGTCCGAGCACGATGGGACCGAGCGTTCAGGGCTGGGCGGTGGCGAGCGCGGCGGCGACGAGGTGGTGCGGGAACTGGCGGCTGAAATCGCATTGTTTCGCCCGCGCAAAGGCGGCGGCGCGGAGCTCCGGCTCGTGCAGGCCGATCGCGGCGAGGATGATGCGTCGCTCCGCGGTCCCCAATTGCAGGTCGAAGAGTTCGGCCTCGGTCAGGCGCGTGGTGCCGGCGAAGTGCGCGGCCGCGCGGGCATAGCGTTTGTCCGCCAAGGTCCAGGCTTCCTTCCAGTAGCCCTCGGCGTCGGGATTCCCCGTCGTCCGTGCCGCGAGATAGAGGAGGAAGTACATGAGGCTCTTCTCGGCTTCCGGGCCGGCCGCGGCGGCGCGCAGCGCCGCCGGTTGATCAGCGAGGCAAAGGGCCCGCGTGACGGCGGCGAACCCCGTCGCGTCCGCCGGGATGTTTTCCGCGTACTTCTTGAGATCGCCTTCGTAGTAGGCGATCTGGGCGTCGAAGCTCTCCCGGATCTCGGCGCCCGAGTTCTTTCGGGTCTCGGGCGACAGGCGGGCGAGGAACGCCTCGACGACCTGCTTGGCGGCGGGTCTGCCGCCGGCCAGAAACGCGACATGCGTCTCCTCGCGGGCGCGGGAGAAATCCGCCGTGGCGGCGGGCTTCTTGCGGAGCTCCTGCAACGCCTCGCGGGCGCGGCCGAGGGCGAGCAGACATTCGACGCGCTGGTCGCGCACCGTCTCATTCTCGAGGCCGGCCGCGGCCGCGCGGTCCAGTCCGGCGAGCGCGCCCGCGAAGTCGCCCCGGATCACCGCGTTGTAGGCCAGGGCGAAGTGGGCGTGGGCGCACGGGCGTTTGGCTGCGAGGGCGCGCTCGAACCAGACCACGTCCTCGGCCGAGTTGCCGAGAAGCCGGCCGTAGAGGTAGGCGAAGGCGCCCTCGTCGGGCTCGGCCTCGGCCAGACGGCGGTATTCGGCAAGCAACTCCGCATCGCGACGCTGGGTGCGCTGGGCGTTCTGGTGGGCGCGATGCCACTCGACGAGCACCGGGCGCGTGGCGAGGTGCAGCGCGAAGAAATCCTTCGTCTCGGCGGGCTCCAGGAGTTCGGCGGCGGCGGCGAGGACATCGGTGTTCTCCGGGAGGCGTCGCCCGAGCCCGTGCAGGTAGGCCACCATCGCCGGGCGGCCGCAGTCGCGACCGATGATCTGCGCACACTGGCCCATCGCGAGGTCCGCATAGACCGCCACCCGCGTGCGGCGCGTTTGGCTGGCGCCGTTCGGCATCTTGATCGTATCGGGAAACTCCTCGAGGAAGAGGTTGGGCTCGGTGAGGGTGTAGGCTGTACCGCCGGAGTGGATTCGGGGTGCCGGGCTTGCGATGCGCGGACTGGAGGCGGGCGTGTAGATGGTCGTCTCCTCGGCCACGAGCGCGGCGCCGTCGGGGTTGACGACCGCCACTTCGTCGACGGCGAAGCTGAAACGGGACTCGCCGACCCCGCCGGGGAGTGCCGCGGCGGCCGTGTGGGTGCCCACGGGGAGCTCGATGCGGCTGACCTGGTGCGGCGCCAGCGAGTAGCTCACGCCGTCGATCTCGGCCGCGTAGGCGGTGTCGAGCGCGTTCACCAGCGCGACCGGGCGGTGCTGTTGCGAATAGTGGCGAGTGGCGGAGACGACCCCGATGATGGCGGCCGCGAAGGCGCCGAGGGCGGCGACCGGACCGAGCGACCAGCGGCGGCGGGCGGTCGTGCCCGGCAGGGTCGGGGGCACGGCGGCCGCCCCGGGCGCCTGCGCCAGCTCGGCGGAGACGGCCTCGGTCACATCGATGCCGCCCCGGAGGTTGGTCCAGAGCGAGCCGATCGTGTGGATCGGCCCCCACGGGACACCCCACCAGCCGGCCACCAGGCTGAAGGCGCTCCAGCAGAAACTGGGCAGGAAGCCGGTCTGCCCCGGCTTCAAATAGTAGAGACGCGTGCCGCGTTTGAAGGTGACCACCAACAGCGAGACGCACCATTGGTAGGCGACGAAACGGGCGCCGCGCGCGATCTCGTTCTGGATGTCGGAGGGGGAGAGGCCTTCGGTGCCGGGGATCTGGCTCATGATATTGTCGCGAGAAAATCGCGACGGCGCGGGCGAAGCAATGCGGATCTGGAGGCCGGGCCGGCCGCCCGGTTCGCCGGCGAAAAAGCCCCGGCGGGCGGGCCGGGGCGCGGGGAGAGGGCGGAGAGATGGGGGGCGGATTACGGGATCACCAGCACCATGCCGGGACGGAGCATGTCGGGGTTCTTGAGCTTCGCGCGGTTGGCGGCGACGATCTTGTCCCATTTGTTCGGAGACTGGTAGTATTTGAAGGCGATGAGCGAGAGACTCTCCCCTTCGGCGACGGTGTGGGTGCGGACGGTCGTCGTGGGCGGCGGGGTCGAGACCTCGGCGGCGGGGGCTTCGGCGGCAACAGGGGCGGGCGCGAGGGCGACGGGCGTGGGGGCGAGCGCGCTGCCGTGCGCGGGGCCGGGGGTGAAGGGCACGCCGCTGCGGGCGGCCAGGGCGCGGGAGAGGTTTTCGATGCGGATCTGCGCGGCGTAGAGTTCGTTCTGCATGGCGGCCTTCGCGGCCTCGGCGGCGGTGGCGGCCTCCTTGGCGGCATCCCGTTCCGCGGCGGTGCGTTGGGTCTCGGCGAGCGCCTCGGCCTGGACGCGTTCGGCCTCGGCCACGGCGGCGTCGCGCTCCTGCTCGGCGGCGCGCTGCTTCTCGGCGGCGAGCTGGGCGGCCTTCACGGCTTCGGCGGCCTCCTGTTCCTTGAGCGCGTAGGCGCGCACGGTCATGTCGACCGTCATCTCGGCCTCCTTCTGGGCCTTCACGGCCTCGCTGGCCTCGACGGCGCTGGTCTCGGCCGCCGCGAGCTTGGTCCGGGTCGACTCCTGCTCCCCGCGGAGGGCGTCGCGCTCCTGCAGCAGGGTGTCGCGCTCGGCGCGGAGTTGGTTGAGCTGTTCGGCGAACGCGTCGCGTTGTTGCTGGACCGTGTTGAAATCGCGGCGGAGCTGGGCGACGGACTCGGTGTTCTGCGCCAGGCCGACGGTCGCGACGAACGGCAGGGCGGTGAGGGGCAGAAGATGGCGCAACTTCATTCGGGTCGTGACGTTAGAGGGTTCCGGGGCGTTCGTCCATCCTGCGGTTTAGGGCCGGGACGGGCGTCCGTGCGGACGGTCAGGATCCGATCCACCACAGGCCGAACTTCATCCAGAGCGGTATCACGAAAAGGGACACTGCGGTGGTGCTGACAACGACCTGCGCGGCCGTGAGCGGCTGGCCGCCGTAGTGCTTCGTGAGCACGATCGGCAGCACGCCGGCCGGCATGGCGCACTGCACGACCAGCACCTGGCGCAGTTCGGGTGAGAGCGGCAGCCACTTCGCGGCGGCGAGGAAGGTGAGCGGGAGCAGGCCGAGCCGGAGGGCGATGGAGCCCAGGGCGGCGCGGGGAGCGAAGAGGGCGCGCGGATTGCGGAGATGTTCCTCGAGCGTGGCGCCGATCAGGAGCAGGCCCACGGGCACGGCGCAGGCGCCGAGCATCGCGACCGGCCGGTCGACCACCCCCGGAAGGCGGACCCGGCAGAAGTTGAGGGTGATGGCGAGGAGCAGGGCGAAGAGCGGCGGGTTGAGCGCCTTGCGCCAGTTCTCCCGGAAGGAGCCGCCGGCGAGCAGGAGGATGCCGACCGTCCAGCCGGCGAACTCGTTGCCGATCGTGTAGACGAAAAGAACGCCCAGCGTGCCGGTGCCGTAGAGCGCGCCGACGATGACGACCGGCACGTAGCTGTAGTTGTAGAAACCCGTCGAATACGCGAAGGTGCGCAGGCCCTTGCCACGCTCGAAGCCGAGCGCCCGGCCGGTCCACCAGGCGGCGAACCAGCCCAGCAGCATCGAGGCGAAGGCGAGCAGCGGCGGCACGAGCAGGTTGCGCGAGTCGCGCAAGAGGTCGTTGCCCACGACCGAGCGGAAGATCAGCGCCGGAAACATCAGGTAGAGATTCAGGCGCAGCAGGCTCGCGTCGGCCTCCGGCGTGAGCCAGCGCACGCGGCGCAACACCGTGCCGAGCGCGATGAGCAGGAAGACCGGTGCGAGGATGGCGAGCAGATGGAGGATTTCGTCCACGGAGCGCGGCAATCTGCGCGGGGCACCCCGGCGAGGGAAGCCCGGAAACGGGCGATGGCGCAGGCGCTGTCGGGCCACCGGCGACAACGCGCTTGCGACGGAAAACCCGCCGTGGCTACGGTGCCCGCGCATGAAATCACTCACCCAGGCAGTTCGGTACACGGTGGCCGCATTGGCCTTTGCGTTCGCGTTGGCGGCGATGCCGACCGCGCAGGCCGCGGACGAGAACATCGGGCTCAACGTGGCGTCGATCCCCGTGTCGACGAAGCTCACCGAGGCCGACGTGGAAGCGGCCATCACCCAGTCGCTGGTGGCGCGGAAATGGGTGGTGCGCGACAAAAGCGACGGCGAAATCGTCGCGCACTACGAGCGCGGCAAGAACATCTGCACCCTCACGATCCGCTACGACGACGCGAAGATCGACATCTTCGCCGTGGGGTCTTCACGCGGGGGCGGTTTGCCGATGCGTTGGATCGACAACCTCAAGAAGGACATCGACGTCTACCTCGGCCGGGTGCTGCTGACAAAATAGGTGATCCGCGACGCCCACCTCCCCACAGCGGCGGCCAGGCCGCGGCTCGGCGTCGAGTTCGCTTTTCTTCCGGAGCCGTGGTCGACCGGGTTGCCGGAGCTGGCCGGCCGGCCGGTGGAACGGCTCTTCGCCGCGGCGGCCGATTCGGGCCGCCGCGGACCTT
>JAEZSJ010000345.1 GCA_023443985.1 Verrucomicrobiota bacterium
TCGTGTGAGTCGCGCTCTCGCGGCATTTTCTCACCTCGCTGCGGCTCGCTCGAACGGGGGAAACGATTTGGAGCTTTTCTGGGCAATGATGGGTCTCGAGGCCATCTATTGTGATGGAACCGAGGGACTCAAAAAGCAGCTCTTCGAAAAAGCCTCCGTGCTCTTTGGTCCGCTCTCGGAGAACAGGAGACGCATTCGTGGGCTATACGACTTTAGGTCGGCTTTCGTCCACGGTTCGAAGGATATTCCATATGCGTTTACGACCGACTTCGACGACCATGGTGTGGAGTCGTTCCAGACTGAGCTATTTGGCGCCTCTTCGGTGGCGTTTCTTCTGCTGGTCGCATCGTTGCAGTTCATGGTCAGCAAAGACATGAATGGCCTCGATTTTAGGTATGTCTTGGCTGAACAGTACCCAGCAGAATGATATGGCCGCTCACGCCTCGTAGTCGAGGTTGGGGGAAAGCCACTTCTCGACTTTGGCGACGGGGCGCTGGCGAGGGGCAGCATAGTCTTCGAGTTGGTCGCGGGTGAGGTTGCCGACGGCGAAGTACTTCGACTTGGGATGGGGGCCGCGCGCTGGCTGGCGTGAGCTACCTGCGATCAGTTACCCGCAGCGTGAGGCCCGCGATGAGCTTGGCGTTGCGGTGGGCCGGGGGTGGCTATCCTTGGGGGTATGAGCACGACTGAGATCTTGGCCCGCTTGGCGACGCTCAGCCCTGCGGACCGCGCGCTGATCTGCGATCGGCTCGACGCGCTGGACGACATGGTCATGGAGCTCTCGCTGGAGAGCGTCGCATGGTCGCCAGTCGTGTGGCGGCCCATCGGCAGAACCCGGAGCTGGGTACTTCGTGGGCCATGGCCGAGGAATCGATTCGCCAAGAGCTCGGGCTGTGAACTGGCCGGTACTCGTCAAGCCGGCGGCCTGCGACGATGCGGTGGTGGCTGCGCGCTGGTATCGCGACTTGAGCCCGGCGCTGGCGGACCGGTTCTTGAGTTCAGTTCGCGAGGCGATCGAGAAGGTTGCGACGCACCCGACGGCGCACCCGATCGTGGATCTTGAGACGGGGACGCGGCGGATTCGGCTCAAGGGGTTCCCGTACCGCGTATTCTATCTGGTCGAGCCGACACGCTTGGTCGTGTTCGCGATCCTCTCGACCGGAGAGACCGGCGCGTCTGGCATGATCGGATCGAGCAGGAAGGAGCGCGGCTGCAAGGCGGCGGGCCTCCCGGGGCTCACGCTTCGTAGCCGAGGTAGGGGGAGAGCCAATTCTCGACTTCGGTGACCTCGCGCTGGCTGCGGGCGGCGTAGTCTTCGACTTGGTCGCGGGCGAGTTTGCCGACGGCGAAGTACTTCGACTCGGGATGGTTGAAGTAGAAGCCGCTCACGCTGCTGCCGGGGGCCATCGCGCAACTCTCGGTGAGGCGGATGCCGGTCGCGGCTTCGATTCCGAACAGTTTCCAGAGTTGCGGTTTCTGTGTATGGTCAGGACATGCCGGATACCCGGGCGCGGGGCGGACGCCGCGGTACTTTTCGCGGATGATCTGCTCCATCGTGAGCTGCTCCGCGCGACCGTAGCCGCAGAGGTCGCGGGCCTGCTTGTGGAAGTACTCGGCGAGCGCTTCGGCGATGCGGTCGCCGAGCGCCTGCACCATGATCGCGGAGTAGTCGTCCTGCGCGGCCTTGAACTCGGAGGCGAAGGCTTCGACGCCCGGGCCGGCGGTGACGGCGAACGCGCCGAGGTAGTCGATCCGGCCGCTGCTCTTCGGCGCGATGTAGTCGGCGAGACAGTGGTTGAACTGGTCGGCGGGTTTCTCGTTCTGCTGCCGGAGGAAGTGGAACGTCTCGGCGACGCGGGTGCGCTGCTCGTCGGCGTAAACCTCGACGGAGTCGCCGACGGCGTTCGCCGGCAGGAACGCGACGAGCGCGCGCGGTTGAAACCGATTTTCGGCGACGATGCGGGCAAGGAGTCGCTGGGCGTCCTCGAAGAGCTTGGTGGCCTCGGAGCCGATGGTTGGATCTTTGAGGAGATCGGGAAACCGGCCGGTGAGTTCCCACGCGGAGAAGAACGGGGCCCAGTCGATGAATGGGACGATGTCGCGCAGGTCGATGGGTGATTGGTCTTGGGTGATGGGTGTGGAAGAGAAGACGCGGGTGCCGAGGAATTCGGGACGCGGGATGTCGACGGTGGACCAATCGCACTGCGGGGCGCGGGAGCGGGCGGTGGCGAGCGGGAGCAGCGGGGTGCGCTTCAGGCGGGCGGCGAAGTCGTCGCGCTGGCGTTGTTGTTTGGCGACGAGATCGGCGACGAAGGCGGGCTTCTGCTCGGGCGAGAGGAGGGCGGAGGCGACGTTGACGACGCGGGAGGCGTCGAGCACGTGGACGACGCCGGGCGGGTACTCGGGCGCGATCTTCACGGCGGTGTGCGCCGGGCTTGTCGTGGCGCCGCCGATGAGCAGCGGAATGGTGAAACCTTGGCGCTGCATCTCCTTGGCGACATGGACCATCTCGTCGAGCGACGGGGTGATAAGGCCGGAGAGGCCGATGGCATCGGCGCCGAGACGTTTCGCCTCGGCGAGGATCTTCTCGGCGGGGACCATGACGCCGAGATCGGTCACCTCGTAATTGTTATACGCGAGGACGACGCCGACGATGTTCTTGCCGATGTCGTGCACGTCGCCCTTCACGGTGGCCATGACGATGCGGCCTTGCGCCTGCACGGTGTGGCCGGCGGCGACCGCCTGGCGTTTCTCCTCCTCCATGAAGGGAGTCAGATAGGCGACGGCCTTCTTCATCACGCGGGCGGACTTCACGACCTGCGGGAGGAACATCTTTCCGGCGCCGAAGAGGTCGCCGACGACGCGCATGCCGTCCATGAGCGGCCCCTCGATGATGTGGAGCGGGCGCGGGTATTTGGCGGTGTTGGCGCGGGCCTCCTCGGTGTCGGCCTCGACGAAGGTGTCGATGCCCTTCACGAGCGCGTGGGCGAGGCGCTGTTCGACCGGGAGCGAGCGCCAGACGTCGGCTGCGGGGGAAATCTGCGATTTGAGATTTGAGATCTCAGATTGGCCGCCGGAGGCGGCGGAGGCCGCCTTGATTTCGTCGGCGAGGGCGACGAGGCGCTCGGTGGCGTCGGGGCGGCGGTTGAGGAGGACGTCCTCGATGTGGGTGAGGAGGTTCGGCTCAATCTCCTCGTAGACGCCGAGC
>JAEZSJ010000411.1 GCA_023443985.1 Verrucomicrobiota bacterium
TCCGTCTGCGGCGCCGCGCCCCGTCGCGCCGCCGCCGCTGGCACCTCCGGTGGCTGCCGTGGCACCGAAGCCCGGCCCTGTCGCCGCTCCGTTGCCCCCGCCGATCCCGGCCGCTGCGCCGGCCGCCGGCGCGGCGAACGTCACGGTTTCCGGCGACATCAAGGTTCTCCACGTCAAGCCGCCGATCATCGTCCGCGATTTCGCGACCGCAATCGGAGTGAAGCCGTTCCGACTCATCTCCGAGCTCATGGAGATGGGGATCTTCGGCTCGCTGAACCAGGCGATCGAAGAAGCTGTGGCGACCAAGGTCGCCGAGAAGCATGGCTTCCTCCTCGAGGTGAAGCACCGGGGCGACGCAGCCCCGGCCGCTCCGGCCAAGGAGAAGGCGAAACCGGTCGAGGAGGACGAGTCGAAGTTCCTCGAGCCCCGCCCGCCGGTCGTCTGCATCCTCGGCCATGTCGACCACGGCAAGACCACGCTGCTCGACACGATCCGCAAGGCCAACGTGGCCGCGGGCGAAGCCGGCGGCATCACGCAGCACATCGGCGCGTACCAGATCGAGCACAACGGCCGCAAGATCACCTTCCTCGACACCCCCGGCCACGCGGCGTTCAACAAGATGCGTGCCCGTGGCGCGAATACGACGGACATCGCGATCCTCGTGGTCGCGGCCGACGACGGTTTCATGCCGCAGACCGACGAGGCCCTGAAGTACATCAAGGCCGCCAAGGTCGCCACCATCGTGGCCGTCAACAAATCCGACGTGAAGGGCGCGAATTTCGACCGCGTGAAGCTCCAGATGCAGGAGCGCGGCATCGCCCCCGAAGACTGGGGTGGTGAGACGATCGCCGTGAAGGTCTCCGGCCTGAAGGGCGACGGCGTGCCGGATCTGCTCGAATACATCCTGCTCCAGGCCGACGTCATGGAGCTGAAGGCCAACCCGAAGGCGCCCGCCAACGGCTCCATCGTCGAGGCGCAGGTCGAGGTCGGCCGCGGCAGCACCGCCACCGTCATCGTCCAGCGCGGCACGCTCCGCGTCGGCGACTCGGTTGTCTGCGGGCCGGCCTACACCAAGATCAAGGCGCTCTTCAACGACAAGGGCGAGCAAGTGAAGCAGGCCGGCCCCTCGATGCCGGTCAAGGTCATCGGCTGGTCCGCCACGCCCGAGGCCGGCACGCAGTTCAAGGTCGTGAAGAACGACCGCGAGGCCAAGGCCCTGGCGGAGGAGGCCGAGGAGGCGCTGCGCAAGCAGGCCTCGACCGCCGCCGCCGCCCCGAAGGACACCTCGGTCGAGAAGCTCTTCGCCGAGATCGCCGCCACGCAGAAGCCCACCCTCAAGGTGGTCGTCAAGTCCGACGTCTTCGGCTCTGCCGAGGCCGTGCGCAATCTGCTCGAGAGCATCAAGAGCGACAAGGTCGCCCTCGAGGTCATCTCCTCGGAGGTCGGCCTCGTGTCCAAGAACGACGTGCTCATGGCCAGCGCCGCCGGCGCGGTCATCATCGGCTTCAACACCCGGCTGGAGAACGGTGTCACGCCGCTCGCCAAGCATCACAACGTCTCGATCCAGGAGTACGACATCATCTACGAACTCGCCGACAAGGTGAAGGAGTCGATGGCCGACATGCTCCCGCCGGACCTGCGCGAGGTGAAGCTCGGCGGAGCCGAGGTCCGCGCGACCTTCCCGGTCGCGAAGGGCGTCGTCGCCGGCTGTCTCGTCACCGACGGCAAGATCACCCGCAACGCGAAGGCCCGCGTGCGCCGCGGCCGCGAGATCGTGCACGAGAGCACGATCGACACGCTCCGCCGCTTCAAGGACGATGCAAACGAGGTCCGCGCCGGACTCGAGTGCGGCATCGGCTTGGCCGGCTACTTCGACTACAAGCCGGGCGATCTCATCGAGTGTTTCGAGGTGCAGAAGATTCGCGCCAGCCTCTGAGGCGGGTGGCGGATCGCGGATTGTGGACTAGCCTCCCGGAGACCACCTCCGGGTGAGGCGGTCCGATCCGGGAAACCGCATCGCCGTATTTCGCCATGTCCAACCGCACCGTCCGCATCAACGAACTGCTGCAGCGTGAGATCAGCCACGTCCTGCACACCAAGTGCGGGCAGGACGCGGTGCTCTACACCATCACCGGCGTCGAGATCGCCTCCGATCTCCGGACCGCGAAGGTCTTCTTCTCGATGCTCAAGAAGGACGCCGATCCGGGCGCCGGCGCCCGGTGGTTGCGGGGCAAGCTCGGCCTGATCAGCGAGCACCTGCGCCGCTACGTGCAGCTGCGCTACCTGCCGAAACTGGAGTTCGTCCACGACGCCTCGCCGGATCGCGCCGAACGCGTGCTTCGCCTGCTCGACGAGCTTGGCCCGACGCCCCCGCCGCCCACCGCCCCCCAAGGGTGACCCGCGCGATGCACCGCTTCTTTCCCGCGCTCGCCAGACGCTTCGCGCAGGCCATCGCCCGGCTAGAGGGCCGGCGCGTCGTCGTGATCGGCCACGCCCGTCCCGACGGCGACTGCATCGGCTCGCAGGTCGCGGTCGCGCGGATCCTGGCGCAGCACGGCATCGAGGTGTTGTGCGCCAACGGCGACCCCGTGCCGCGCCGGCTCGCCTACCTCGCGGCCCAGCAGCCGTTCCACACCCCGGATACACTGCCGCCCGGCGAGTATGCGGCGGTGCTGGTGGATTGCGCCGATCTCGCCCGCATCGGCGGCAGACTCGCCGCGCGTTTCCCCCTCCCGGTCCTCAACATCGACCACCATCTCGGCGCCAACCATGGAGCCGAGGAGAACCTCGTGGAGACCGGCGCCGCCGCCACCGCCGAACTCATCGCCGGCATGGCGTTCGATCTCGAGCTGCCGCTCGACGCGATCGCGGCGAAGGCGCTCTACGCCGGCATCATCACCGACACCGGCCAGTTCCGCCATGCATCGACCACCGCGCGAGTGTTTGAGCTGGTCGGTCGGCTGATCGCGTGCGGTGCGGAGCCGGTCGAGGCGGGTTACCACATCTACGAGCGCGAATCGTTCGGCCGGATGAAGCTCCTGCAGCACTTCCTCTCGTCATTGCGCCTCGAGGCGGAGGGGCGGATCTGCGTCGGTGTCCTGCCGCTCGGCATCTTCGAGCAGACCGGGACGACCGCCGAGGACACGGAAGGACTCGTCGACTACGCCCGCGCGATCGACGGGGTGGAGATCGGTGTCCTGCTCGAGGAGCGCGTCGGCATGACCAAGGGCAGCCTGCGCTGCAAGAATCCCGTGCTGCGCCTCGACCGCGTCGCGGCGCAGTTCGGCGGCGGCGGGCACGCCTGCGCCGCCGGGCTCAACCCGAAGGAGCCGCTGGCCGAGGTGCAGCCGCGCCTCCTCGCCGCGTTGCGCGAGGCGCTCGCGCGCACCGATGCTCTCCAGTCCCCATGAGCCTTGTCCCGCAGAAGGAGTTCGACGGCGTCCTGCTGATCGACAAACCCACCGAACACACCTCGCACGACGTCGTCGCGCGCGTCCGCCACAAGCTCCGGCAGAAACGGGTCGGCCACGCCGGCACGCTCGATCCGATGGCCACGGGCCTGTTGCTCGTGCTCGTCGGCAAGTCGACGCGGCTCTCCCAGTATCTGATGAGCGGTGACAAGGAGTACGAGGGGGAGATGACGCTCGGCGTCGTCACGAATTCGCAGGATGCCGAGGGCGAGGTCGTGGAGACGCGGCCGGTGCCGGCGGACCTCGATCGAGCGAAGATCGAGGCCGTGATGCAGACCTTCCGCGGCGACCAGTACCAGACCCCGCCCATGTTCTCGGCGATCAAGGTCGACGGGGTGCCGCTCTACAAGATGGCCCGCAAGGGCGAGGAGGTGGACCGCGAGCCGCGCTTCATCCGCATCATGGCGATCGAGGTGCTCGGGGTGGAGCTGCCGAAGATCCGGTTCCGCGTGCGGTGTTCGAAAGGCACCTACGTGCGCACGATCGCGCACGATTTCGGCCAGAAGCTCGGCTGCGGCGCGCACCTGAGCGCGCTCCGGCGCACCGCCAGCGGCGACCTGCGCGTGGAGCAGGCGATCCGCCTCGAGGATTTTCTCGCGCTGCCCGCCGCGGAGGTCGGGAAGCAGCTGCTCGCGCCGCACCAGGTGGCGCCGGCGCACGCGGTGTGAACGGGACCGGGTGAGGACTGCCATGGGCGCCGCTCCGCAGCTCTTCCACTCGCTCGCGGAGGTTCGGCTTCCCGCCCGACCGCTGCATCTGGCCATCGGGATGTTCGACGGCGTGCATCTCGGCCACCAGGCGGTGATCGAGGCCGCGCAGCACTCGGCCCGGCGCGAGGGCGGGCTCGCCGGCGTGTTGACGTTCGACCCGCACCCGAGCCGGCTCTTCCGGCCGGAGCACCCGGTACGGCTGCTCATGCCGGTGGAGCTGAAGACCCGTTTTCTCCGGGAACGGCTCGCGGTGGACTTCGTGGTGCAGGAGCCGTTCACCCGCGAGTTCGCCGCGATCGAGGCGGAGGCGTTTCTCCCGCACCTGCGGCGGGCCCTGCCGCACCTGCACGCGTTGTACGTGGGGGAAAACTGGCGTTTTGGTGCCCGTCGGCGGGGCGATGCGAGCGGCCTGGTGCAGGCCGGTCGCGAAGCCGGAGTGCGGGTCTTCAGCGCTCCGCGCATCAACCTGGACGGGGAGCCGATCAGCAGCACGCGCATCCGCGCACATGTTGCCGCGGGGCAGATCGCCGCGGCGAACGCCCTGCTTGGCTATGCGTATTTCGCCACCGGGCGGGTCCAGCCGGGGCGCCGCCTCGGGCGTACCCTTGGATTTCCTACACTCAACCTGCGGTGGGAACCGGAGTGCCTTCCGGCGGCCGGCGTGTACGCCGTGCGGGTCCGCGGTCGTGCGGACGATCCGGCGCAGGCGCGGCCCGGGGTGGCGAACTACGGCCTGCGTCCCACGGTCGAGGCCGCCGCCGCGGCACCGCTCCTCGAGGTGCATGTGCTCGGCGAGTGCCCGTGGGACACGGGCCACGAGTTGCTCGTCGAGTGGTGCGGTTTCCTCCGGCCCGAGCGGAAGTTCGAGAGCCTGGAGGCGTTGCGACTGCAGATCGCCCGCGACTGCGCGGCGGCGGAAACGTTCCTGCACGGTGCAATTTGAGCGAATCTATGCAGAGTGTGCGGGTGATTTTCCAATTAACTTTCGGGGCGGGAACCCGATGAATGACGCGTTCCCTCCGCGCGAACAGCTTCCGAGACCCGTGCAATGAGCGACAACGCGATCCATATCCTTGTGGCCGATGATGACGACCAAGTCCGCATGTTGCTGAAGCGGGTGCTGGCCAAGGCCGGCTACGACGTGTCCGAGGCGCGCAATGGCAACGAGGCGGTCCGCATCTTCAAGCAGAAGCCGGCCGCGCTGCTGATCACCGACCTGATCATGCCGGACAAGGAGGGCATCGAGACCATCCAGGAGTTTCGCCGCAACCAGACCCCGGTGAAGATCATCGCGATGTCCGGCGGCGGGCGGCTCGATCAGAACATGTACCTTTCGATGGCGAAGAAGATCGGTGCCGACCGCGTGCTTTCAAAGCCGTTCCTCCCGCAGGAGCTGCTGAAAGTGGTCCAGGAGTTGACCGGTCCCGCAACCGGGTCTGCTGCGGCGACGGCCTGAACGGCCGGCCGCGAAATGGCGCAGGGGACGGGACTCGAACCCGTGACCGACGGTTTAGAAAACCGTTGCTCTATCCAGCTGAGCTACCCCCGCGGCGCGCTGATTGCCAATGAGTGACAAGAGGCGGTCCGCTGGCTGAAAGGCGAGTAGTCACCCTGTCTTTCCACCGCAGGCCTGAAGGCGGATGGGAACCGCCACGAAACCGGGGCGAATCGTTTCTCAGAACGTCGGACCGAACCTGTACCGCTTGGAATCAACGGGCGGTTACTATGCGTTGCTCAAAAAGGGCGCCAAACAATTTCGGCGCTCCCTGAAGACCAAGGACCGCAAGCTGGCCGAGCGAAGGCTGGCCGAGTTGCGGGACAAGGTGGGAGGCCTCACGACCAGCGAAGAGGGTCGGGCGACGTTTGAGAAACTGTCGCGCCGATGGCTGGAATTGGCCCGGCCGTCGATGAAGCCCAACGCGTGGCTGCGCAAGGAAAGCTGCGTGAAGGGGCTTACGCCGTTCTTTGCCGGGGCAGTGGTGCGCAACATCACGGCTGTGCAGTGCGAACGGTGGCTGGCGGAGCGAGGCGCGAAGCTCTCGGCCAGTTCGTTCGTGCAGGAACTCGGCGCGCTCAACGGAATCTTCGAATACGCCGCAGAGCAGGGGATCGTGCTCAAGAATCCTGCCGGTTCGATCAAGCGGCGGCGTGTGGTTCAATCTCCCATCGTGATTCCGACACGGGATCAGTTCCGGAAACTGATAGAGACCATCCGTGAGTCCGACGGCCGTACCCTGAGCAGGAAGCTCGCGGCACCTGGAGCCGACCTTGTCGAGTTGCTGGCCTACTCCGGTTGCCGGATCGCCGAGGCGACTGCGTTGACGTGGGCCGATGCGGATTTCGCGAAGAATACGCTGACCATCACAGGAGGCGAGCAAGGGACCAAGAATCGCGAGTTTCGCGTGGTGCCGATGACGGGCGCGCTGCGTGGGCTACTGGAGCGACTGACCGCTGACCGCTCGCCGAAGCCAGAAGAACGGATTGCGCAGATTGGGGATGCGAAGCGATGCCTTGCGCGGGCTTGTCGCCAGTTAGGGTTGCCGAAGTTCTCCCATCACGACTTCCGGCATTTCTTCGCGACAACCTGCATTGAATCGGGTGTTGATATTCCGACAGTCAGTCGATGGCTTGGGCACAAGGACCGAGGAGCGCTGGCAATGCGTGTCTATGGCCATCTCCGCCTGGAGCACAGCCGACAGGCTGCGGGTTTGGTGAGATTCTAGCCGTATGGCTGTTGCGGTATCTCGTTATGCGAGCTTGGTGTAAAGTGCCCCGTTCGGTATTCGAGATTCTTTGAATCAACCCAAGGATCAACATTTGGTACCTTTTCAATGATAATGCGGCTGATCCTGTGTTCGTATCTCTTTCTATCGGCTACCTTTTTTTGGGATTTGTTCTTAAGGTGATGCGCGAGTTGTCTGATTTGTGAATCGTTCCCGTTTGCACTGCGGAAGAGATCGGCATCGTTTGGGTCAAGACTAGCCAATATCGCTAAATAGATCTCGTATGATTGTACGGCGAAATGATCGGCTATCGGATTCGATAGATAGGGGTATTTTCTCGCGCCTTCGGCGATCGAATGATGTAGTAGCCGCTTTTTAATAAGGTAGCTCTCCACTTTCTTGAAGGCACTTTCGTAGCGGAAAAATTCTTCTGACCACGAGTTCGGGGGAAGCTCGTTCTTGTGTGAGAAATCGAAAACTACCGCTCGTCCGTGGGCCAGCATGTTTCGCAGTGTGAAATGCATGCGAAGCCCCTCTAGGAGCGGAGCTAACTTGCTCATGTCGGGGAAGCTCTTCCCTGTGAGTTCGCGGAATAACTTGTCATAGCGATCGAGGCTGCTGGCGTGCCTTATATTCTTCTTTTCTTGGGTATTGCTGCTATGTTTGTGCTTCTTCTCCCACACGAACGCTAGTCCCGACTCAAGTAATCCTTCCAGCATGCAGAACGAGTCTACTATTATCGAAAAATTGAGTCCCGCTAAGGCATCGTCGTTGAGTTTGTCTTGATGTGAGTTCCTGAAGTCAGTCAATAGCTGGATTGTTTGTGGCAGGCACCGCCAAGTCTGTAAGGTTACTTCGTAGCCCTTAAGTACTGGACGGACGGTGCCTGACGCTATTTGGCTTCGAATAATCACGGATCTATCTATGATACTTATTTGCATATTGAACAAGGAAAAGGGGCGGCGGCCTCGCTGGCGCGAGGCCATCCGCATCAATTCCCTTGTCCTGTTGGTCAGGCGACGAGTTCACCACCTTTGATGGTGACTTGCCCGGTGTGCTCATCGCGCCGCACCTTGGCCGCCTTGATCGTGACCGGCGCGAACTCCTTGAGCTTCGGGACCTCGAGTGCGTTCTCGCCTCGCCGCGCTGCCGGTGTGATCGTCCGCCCGTCCCGGGCGCGTTTCCCCTCCGCCTTCACCGCCTCCGCTGTGATCGTTGGCATCGCAACAGCGAGCCGGTTCGCTTCATGCGCGAGCGTGGCCGATCAGGATCGTCAAGTGGGGCGCGGGGTGGACAAGGCGCCAGCCGGGCAGCGGGCTCGCGGAGTGTTCGATCACCTCGAGCGGCAGCACGCCGTAGTTCAGGACCAGTGTGGTCGGCCAGGCCAGGGCGCAGAGGCGACGGATGAGTTCATCATGGATGCTGCAGGGGGTGTCGCCGCCGGGAAAGGCGGAGCGCGCCGGCATCCGCTGGTAGTATCCGGCATCCCGCGCTTCGTCGTAGAGATCCGTGGGCCCGCCCCATGGCGGGTCGCCGAACAGGATATCGGGCGGAGCTGCTTCGGGGGGCCATCCGGAGAGATAGTCGCTTTGAAACAGATCGATTGGCGCGGCATGGGCATCGGAGTTCGCCCGGGCGAGGTCGAGGGCCGGCGGATCCACGTCGAGACCGGCGATGGACCAGTCCGGATGCTCGATCTTCAGCGAGAGCGACAATGTCCCGGCGCCGACTCCGAACTCGAGCAGGCGCGGCGCCCTACCGAGTCTCTCGGCGAGACGTCGGCCTTCGACGGCCACGGTGTCGACGAGGTGGGTGGTTTCGGGATCGGTGATGTAGGCGCGGGGGTCGATCTGGAACCGGTGGCCGCGGAACAGCATGAAGCCGGCGAGGTACGGTGCTGGCACGCCGGTGTTGTGCTGGCGGCGCAGGTCGGCGAGGCGCGCGACATCTCCTCGGGCCGCGAGGACGAGGAGATTGTCGTGTTGTGGATCCTCTGCCGAGCGGGCCGGAGAACGTGTGTCGGGAGAGGTCATCCGAGGTAGCGGAGTGCGAGCATGGTGATGTCGTCGGCTTGGGCATGGCCTTTGGTGAAGGCGGCGAGATCTTCGGTGACGATGGTCACCCAGTCGTGGGCGGAGGTGCCCGGCGGGATTCGGGAGAGGAGTGATTCGAGGCGAGGCTCCCCGTAGAACGACTCGTCGGCGGCGATGGCCTCGGTGACACCGTCGGTGTAGAGCAACAGCGTGTCCCCGGGCTGAAGCTGGAGGGTGCGGCGGGTGAAAACGGCATCGGGCATGACGCCGAGGGCGATGCCACCGCCGCGCGGGAGCATCCGGGCGGGTTGACCGGCCGGGCAGTGGTAGGGTCGGTTATGGCCGCCGTCGGCGTAGACGACCTCGCCGGTGGCGAGGTTGAGCACGCCGAGGAAGAAGGTGACGAACTGGTACATCGAGTTCTGGCGGATGAGCTGCTCGTTGATCTGGGCGAGCAGCTTCTCGGGCGAGTCCACCAACTGGAGGGTCGCGCGGGCGCGCAGGATGGTGACCGTGGCGGCCATGAAGAGGGCGGCGGGCATGCCCTTGTCGGAGACATCGGCGATGACGAACAAGAGGTGGTCGTCGTCGAGGTGGATCAGGTCGTAGAGGTCTCCGCCCGCCTCCTTGGCCGGTTTCATCGAGGCGTAGAGATCGACGCGTTTGCGGTCGGTCGGGGCGGAGTACTCCTGGGGGAGCATGCTGGCCTGGATCTCGCCCGCGATGCGCAGCTCGCCTTGGATACGCTCCTTGGCGGAGGTGGTCTCGGTCAATTCCTGGATGTAGCGCAACAGTTGTTGCTCCATCGTGAGAAACGAGGTCGCGAGCTGGCCGATCTCGTCGCGACGCCGATCCGGCAACGCCTGGACCGCGCGGCCGAGCGGGGTGTCGTGTTTCGCCTCGAAGTTGGAATCGCTCAGCTCGTGCGTGTAGGTAGCCAGCCAGCGGATATGAAGGGAGAAACGGGTGCTGGCCCACCAGCTCACGAGGAAGAAAAGAAGGAAGCTGGCTCCGCCGATCGCGAGTGTGCGCCGTAGCGAGCGGGCGAGGACATCGTCGACGAAATCGATCGGCAGATCGGCGCCGGCGATGAAGCGCGTGCCGGCCCGGGTGGTGAGCGGGATGATGAAGGAGAAGAAGCGCCCCCATTCGTCGGTGACCTCCTTGCAGACGGGTACGCCTGTATCCCAGCTCTGGAAGAAAGCGGGCGGCGCGGATTTGTAGTCGGACCAGTAGGTCGCAAAGGTGCCTTGGACGAGCTCCTGCGGCGTGGCATTCGACGATGTGCAGTAGAAACCGTCGCCCTGCCGGGCGTAGGTGTAGAGGTAGTTGAGGCCGGTCTGGCCGCAGTAGGCCGAGAGCCGTTCCATGATCGCGTTGTATTCGGCTTTCGTTACGGTGTCCGGGCCGGTGGCGCGGTCGAGGTAGCTTTCCGGCAGCATGTCGGGCAGTGCCCGGGCGCTGGCGTCGAGGCGTTGACGCAGCCCCTCCATGATCCGCTGCTTCTCGGAGTGCCAGCGGTCGACGGTGAAGGCCGCGATGGCCAGCACGTTGAACACCGTCAGCGCGAGCAGGATCTTGAAGCGGAGGCTGAACCGGATTCCGGTCGGGTGCGGATGGACGGTGCTGTTTTCGGTGCTCATGGTTGCAAGGTGACGGATTCGTAGATGACGAGCAGTCCGCGGTCGCGGACGGAGAGAATCTCCGCGAGCTTCTTCGCGGTGTCGCCGAGCGACTGCTCGGGGAACTCCTGGAGATAGTCGCGGGCCAGACGGAGCGACTCGGGTGAGAGCGTGCCCAGCACGTCGCGTTTCTGCGGGGGCGCGGCGGAGGGGGCGGGGGGAAACATCCGGCGGCAGGAGGCTCCGGCGGTTCCGTGGGCGACGAGTTCACCCTGCTCACACGGGAAGACGGCGTGGACGCGCTGCCATGGATCTTCCTGGGCGAATGCGGCCGGGCCCGCGCCGAGCGCGAAGTCGCGCGCCGCGTTCGCACGGACGGTGCGCGCAAGAAGGTCGGTGGTGGCGGTGGACACCGAGAGGCGGCCCGCGACGAGGCACCACCCGAGTGGATCGGTGCGCAGTCCCCAGAAGTCCTCCGGTGTGCCGTGATTGATTCTCCGGACGACGACATGCGGACCGTTTCCCGAAGGCGGCGGCGCCGCATCGCAGAGTTCCTGGCAATCTGCAGCCACGTCCTCCTGCCGGGGGAGCAGTTCGGCCTGGACGAAACGGCGACGCGTCTGGCGGGTACCCTCGCGCAGGATCTCGGCGATGGACTGCAGCGTGTGCGCCAGGTCGCTGAGTTCGGCGACCCGGACCGGCTCCCGGTTGAGAGCGTACTCGCCGCGGGCCAGCGTCGAGGCGTCGGCCTGAAGGCGGGCGATGCCACGCCGTGCGGACTGCGCAAGTGTCTCCGCCGCGACCAAGCCGATGAACAAGGCCAGCCCGATGAAGAGGGCGCCCGACCGCCGAACCGACGCCAACCCCGAACGCATCGCGGTGTCGCGGGTGGCGACGGCGACGACGGCACGCAGGCGGCCATCGGCGGCCAGAATCGTCGCGTAGCCGCAGGACAGGTCGGAATCGGCCTGAGGCGTGGCGATGAAGGTCGCCGCGGTGTTGTCCCGCCGCAGCACGGCGAGGAGCTCGGCGGAAGGCGGCGGGGGAACCGGCACATCCGACGATTCGGGGAGCAAGGGGATGGTCTGGAACTCCGAACCCGCGAACTCGAAGCAACGCAGCCCGAGATTGCCGGTTCGACTCAGCCGCAGGATCGCCGGCTGGAGCCGACCGAGGGTTTCCGCGGACAGCGACGGCTCGCGGCCGAGGAAGACCGAAAGGCACAGAGCGTAGCCCTTGGCCTGCGCGGCGAGGCCCCAGGCGATCTCGGAACGGGCGATGAAATGAAACAGCGCCACGTTCGCGAGCGCGAGGCCCGCGAAGAGGGAGAGAAACAACGAGTGGTAACGCAGCCGCAGGGTCATGGCGACGAGGTGGCGTTGTATCCATAGTCCGCACCAAGCATCGGAATTTGGAAGAAGCCGGTGAGGAGGACGGGGCACTCGTTGATCACGGTGAAGAGTTTGCCGCGCGGAAGGAGGAGCGCGCGATAGCCCGCCGGACCGGCGGTCATCGTGAAACGATCCTGTTGCCCGGTGAGCAGCGACGACGCGCCCACCACCGGTGGCAGGGCCTCGCCACGCGCGTCGACGAGATCCCCTTCGATCTTCACGAAGAGATGGCCGAGTGGCTCGCCGGCGGGGCACACAATCTGGCCGGGCTGAAAGCGCCGCGGGGTGAAGGCGGTGGCGACGATCAGCAGTTCCTCCGGCTTGAGCCGAGAGAATGGGAACACCGCGTGCAGCGCGAAGATCTTCTCGGCGAGGGTCATGACGGCGGCCTTTCCCCCCCGGAAGCCGCGGACCCGCCGGAGGCATCCTCTTCCCATTCGCAGGTGATGTCGCCCGCGAACACGAGATGGCCGACACCTTCGATCAGGTGGTATTCGTTGTCCACACGCAGGCGGCAGGGGCGGCGCGCCGCGTAGTCCAGGCGACGGGCGGAAGTCTGCCAGAGGGCGCAGGCGGACAAGGTGGGTGCGCTGGCGAGCAGAAGCGCGGGGGTCTCCTCTGCCGGAAGTGATGACGCGAGCAACCCGCGGGCGAGGACGATCAGGCGGGCCCGCAGGCAGGCGGTGCCGACGGGATCGCTCTGGGCCGGCCCCGTCCACAGCAGGCCGTCGAGCCCACGCCAGGCGGCGCCGATGATCTGGCGGCTGGCCGGAGGGCGCTCGTTGCCGGGCGCGGTGCCGCGGAGTGCGAGATCGGTCAACGCGCCGGCGAGCGTGGTCTGCCGGCGGCGGGCATGCAGATTGGCCTGGTACGCCCGCGAGCGGTGAACCTCCTCGGCGAGGCGTTCGCTGAGGCGGTGGAGCGCGGCCGCCAAGCCGGCGGTCTCGTGCCCTCCGGCCGCCGGTGCGGGGGTGGCGTAATCGCCCGCCGCGATGCGGAGGGCGGATTCCTTCAGATGACGCAACGGTCGCGTGAGACTACGCGTGATCAGGAGCGAGACGAGGCCCGCGGCGATCAGCGAGCCCGCGCCGACAAAGAGCACGGCGAACAACGCCCAGCGCGTCTTCTCGCGGATGATCGAGATGTCGACGTCGGCCCCGGCGAGGGCGACGATGCGTCCGTCGCTGGCGCGGAGCGGAAACGAGGAGGTCTTGAGCAGGCCCCACTGGTCCCATTTCTGGATCGGCGAGACCCAGGGGTGCCCGAGCAGCTGCGCGCGCTGGGCGCCGTCGATGCCCTCGGCGGAGGGTATCCTGTCGATGGATCCGGGCGGAGAGTGTTTCTCCCCCACGGAACCGTCGAGCACGTAGTAGAGTCGGTCCTCGCCGAGGTAGACGCTGGTGTAGAGATAGGTGAGATGTGCGGTGTTGCGGATCGCGATGAACGGATCGCGGTACTGCCGGTAGAACGGCGCGTCCTCCGAAAGGTAGCCGGGGGAGGTGGCGGACTGTTCGAGGCGCCCGGTAGCCGGTTCGATTGCGGCAAGGACCGCGCCACCGGTGAACAGGCGGTCGCCGGCGAGTGCGAGCCCGTGGGGAAGGAGCGCGGCGCTGTCGGGCGATTCTGCTGCGGTCTCGAAGGGAGTGCGTTGGAGGACGTTTCCCTTGAGGTCGATCGCCACGAGCGCCCGGGTGTCGGCGGATAGTCCGAGGAGCTGGTTGGCGACGGCATCGAAGCAGAGGGCGGCGACGCCCTCCGGCAGACGGATCGGCAGCGGCGAGCAGGCGCCGGTGTCCGGATCGACGCGGAAGAGCTGCACGCCCTGCCATCCGGAGAGCAGCGTACGTTCGAAGTAGATGCCGTCGAGCCGGGTTGTAGGAGTCAGCGGGGCGAGCGGGAGGGCCGGGGTGAGGGCGAAGCGTTCGAGGCGGTCGCCCGCGGCGGAGAGCGCAAACAGGCGATCACCAGCAGGGGACCGCGCCAGCGAGCGGATCGGCCCCGCGGTGCGGAGAGTCAGCGGGAGCGCGCCGCCGGTGGCCGGTTCGATGGAGAGCAGCTCCACGGTGGCGGGGTCCCACCCGATCAGTTGTCCGCCGGGACCGCCGGTGAGTGTGGTGATGGTCCGATGACGCTGGTAGACGGCGTGGGCATCGGCGTCGATGAACGCGGCGGTGCCGCCGCTCAGGGCGAGGAGCTTGCGGTCGAAGCCCTCCAGGATCGTGCGATGGATGGATCCGTAGACGAACCAGCCCCAGAGCCCGGTGAGCGCCAGCAGCAGGGGCGTGAGCACCTGGAGGATCAGCGTCTGCAATGGAACCGGGGGCTTCATGGCAGGGCAGGCGTGGTTTTGACCCGGAAGAGGCTGATGCCGAGGGAGGGAAAGATCTCGATGGCGCCGGTCAACGTGGCGCCGCTCAGGCCGAGCACGACGCAACCTCGGGAGCGGGCCGTCTCGGTGCGGCGGAGGGAACCGAGGAGCACCCGCTCGTTGAGGCAGTCGCCAGTGTTGACCAATCGAGTACGGCCGGCGCGGGAGAGTTCGGCCGAGCCGGAGGCGACGACGAACAGCTCGTCGGCGGGCTGTTCGGCGGAGAAGAGCAGCGTGTCTTCGGCGAGCGTGTGTTCCGAGGTGCGGGTGGCGAGATAGTCGAGGGCGGCGATGCGGGCGCCGCCGAAGGATTCCGCGTTCGCCAGCGCGGCGATGCGCTCGACCGGATGGAGCGGGCGGGGGGCTATCGCGGCGAGGTGGTGCCGGAGGTCGTGCACCCAGGCGACGGCGCGGCCGGAGGTACTGCGCGAGAGGCTTGCCTGCAGCCAGTTGCGCTGCTCGGGAATCCCCAGTTCGTGCGCGGCGAACAGGGCGGCGGCGCATTCGACCGGGTGATCGCTTTCGCTGGCCCGGCGCAGGGTGGCTGCGAGCTGTTCCGGCGAGGTACTCGCGTCGTGGCCGGCTTCCGCCCGCTCGATCAGGGGGAGCAATCGTTGGAACAGGCCGCGGGAGCAGCTCTGCGCGATCGTCTCGATCGCATTGGCCCGATCCTTCGGATTGGCGAAGGAAAGGGAGGCGCGGATCAGGTCAAAGTCGGGCAGGCGGCCGGCAAGGCTGAGCAACTGCAGGATGAACTCGAGGAGATCGGCCGCCGAGTCGTGGTAGAACCGGAGCAGGACACGCAGGCCGCACCCGGTGGCGGTGCGGTGTTGCTCGCAGGTCCGGGCGGCGGCGGTGACGGTCTTTGCTCGGGCGAGGCTGCCGGCGATCAGCTCGTCGAGGATGAGCTCAAGCTGGAGCGGCGCCAGCCGGGCGAGGGCGCGGGCGGCGAGGGCGCGGGAGCGGCAGGCGACCGACTCGTCGCGAAGGAGGTGAATCAGGCCGGGGACGCATTTGGCGCCGAGGCCGAGGAAGAGTTCCTCGAGTTGATGGCTCTCGGCGGCGGAGAAGTATTCGGCCGCGCGGAGGAGCGGCGCGGTGGCGCCCTCGTCCCCGATGCGGGCGGCGATGCCGAGGATCAGGCCGCGCTCATCCGGAGTGGCCTCGGCCACATAGACCAGCAGGCGCTCCAGCACGGCACCGGAATCCGGTCCGGCCATACGGTGGAGCGCGCGGAGAGTCTCGATGCGCAACTCGCGGTCGGGCTCGTCGAGGAAACGCAGCAGCTCGCGCGCATGATGGGAATGCCGAAAAGTGCCGAGCGCCCGCACGCCCCAACGGCGGGCGGACGGGTCGCCCGCGAGGAGCGCGTGCACATCGGCGAGGGCGCTGCGGGTGTCCTCGATGCGAGAGCTGTACCAGCGGGACACGGCGTACATGGCGACGCGTGCGGGGTGTTGCGAGGCGCGCCATTGGTGAAGGTGACGCAGGGGCATGACCCCCGCCGCGGTGAACTCGTCGAGCAGTTCGGGCTCCTCGGGGCCCGCTTCGCTTTCGAGCCAGAGCAGGGTCTTGGCGATGGTCGCGGTGTCACCGCTCTGGATCAGGCGACGGATGGCGGGGCGGAGGCGCTCGGCCTCGGCCGGACGCGCCGTGCTCACAATCTGGATGAGGGCTTCGCAGGCCTGGGGATCGTCGACCTGGCCGAGCAGGTCGACGGCCAGGGCGCGTTCGGAGCGGCTGGGGCTGGTGAGGGCCTTGGTGCGCAGCAGGGTGCAGTCGGCGGCGGAGGCCAGCTCGCGCCCGACGCGGCCGGTGGTGGCGAAGTCGAGCCAGTCGCGCCGCAGGTTGATGGCGAGCGCACGGACGTAGTCGTGGCGCACGAGCAGGGCGATCCCGAAGGCCACGGTGCCGGCGAGCAGTCCGCAGAGCGCGAGATGACCGTGGCCCAGTCGCGAAGCCCAGGTCAGCAGAACGAAGCCGGCGAGCGCGGTGGCGAGCGGTTCACCCATGGACTCGATGAAGGTCCGCAACTGTCGTTTCACGTCCGTGGGCAGGGCGTTGAAGAGGAGGTTGATGTTGTTGTATTCGATCGATACGAGCAGGCTCTGGTAGACGAAGAACGCGACGAGCGCGGCGAGCAGGCCGGACTTGAGGAAGAAGAGGACGAAGACGGCGAGGTACGCCAGGGGGAGGACGAGCGCGGTGTTGTTGACCCCGAGCCGGCCGACGATGCGGTTGAACAGCACGAGGTTGACGACGAGTGTGAGGGCGTTGGCCGCGGCGTGGAGCCGACCCAGGAGGGCGGCGAGTTCCGCGGCGGACTTTTGTTCCGCGAGGATGCCGAGAGCGAGGAACTCCAGGATGCCGGTAAGGGTGGCGGCGCAGAAACAGACCGCCGTCACCGCGAGGGCGAAGCGGGAGGAGCGGAATGTGGCCAAGGTGGAGCGGAGCAGGCGCGCGGGATGGGCGGAGCTGTCATCCGCGTCGGCAGCTGTCCCTTCGATGCGGCGGAAGCGGCGCAGCAGCAGGAGGAACACGGGGATGCTCGCCAGCGCCAGGATGGACCAGACGAGGAACATCCGAGCCGGCGGCAGGTAGGCGATGAACCAGCCGACCAGCGCGGAGCCGCACATCGCGCCACCGGCGGCACCAGCGGCGATGATGCCGTAGAGGCGTTTGCTGTCCAGGATGCTGAAATAGTCGTCGGCGAAGTTCCAAAAGAAGGTGTAGAGCGCGATGTACCACACGCCCACGTAGAGCTTCATCGCGAAGGGGAACCAGGCGGAGCCACCGTAGAGGCTGTCGCCGAAACCGAAGAACAGTCCGCCGGCCACCAGCAGCCACAAGGTGGCGTGGACGAGACGCGGCAGGCCGAAGCGTGTCTGCAGCACCGCCGACAGGGGCGCATAGAGCGCCATGAGCACCGGAATTGAAAGATAGAATACAGGGAGCCAGCCGACGCCGAGGCGGACGAGGAAGAGCGAGTCGGCCGCCGCCATGCCGATAGCCACGCCCGCCTGGAGCAACGCGGCGAAGAGCGCGAAGGTGACGACCTTGGCGCCCTCTCCGGGAACAACCCGGAACAGGCGGTGCAGACGGGGGAGCATGCGGAAGCTGGGGGATCAGGACGGTCGGGCCGGCCGCCGGACGAGAAACACGAGGCTGACATGCCGGTGCCCGTCCGGGCGGAAACCGGGATGGGCCTGCTCGATCCACTCGGAACGCGTCTGGCGCACGGTCTCGAAGCCGACGGACTGGAGGAGGTCGCGGGCCTGCTCCGGGGTGCGAAACTCGAAGAAGTACCGTTCGCGGTAGAGGAACGAGTCGTCGCCGAGCAGCTGCATGTCGATGCCCGCGATGCCGTCGTCCGGTCCGGGAATGTTGCACAGGAGGAGGCCGCCGGGCTTGAGGACGCGGAACAGTTCGCGCAGCACGGATGCGGCGTCGGGCAACGTCTCCACGACATCGAGAAGTGTGATACAGTCGAAGTGGGCGTCCGGCAGACCGGTGGCGCCAAGGTCGGCGCGGACGGCGTGCACCCGCGCGCCGATGGCCGGCGGCATCTTGGCGAGGCCATGGAGCGAGGCGTCCACGGCGTAGGTCTCCTCCGCGGCCCAGCTCAGGAGAAGCGGCAGGTTGCGCCCCTCGCCGGCGCCGGCATCGAGAAGGCGTGACGGGGTGCGGAGCGCGGAGCGGATCTCGTCGCGGTAGTCGGCGAGGAAGGGCAATGGCTCGCGGCCCCACACCAGCTCCGGGACGGAGGCGTAGAGGCTGTCCCACGCGTGCTTGTTCGTCTCGTTGAGGGACGCCGGATCGAAGGCCGGTCGGGACGGAGGCCGGTCAGGCAGCCAGTGCTCGGTGAACTCGTGGCGCAGGCAGTGATGGCTGGCCATCGCGGCGCCGTAGCCGCCGGCGTTGAGGAAGGCGATGGTGTCGCCCTCGTGGACCTCCGGCAGCAGGATATCGGTCGCCCAGACATCGAGCGCCTCATTGATGTTGCCGACGATCGACACCCGCTGTGGCGCACCGGAGCGGCGGAGGACGGGCACCGGCTCGAGCGGCAACCGGTAGAAGGCCGGCTCGGGATGGACATTGAAGCCGGCGTTGACGCCCACGAACACGCGGCCGCCCTTCTCCTCGACCTGTGTCACCTCGGCGAGCAGGAGCCCGGCGTCCTTGACCAGATAGTCGCCGGGTTCGAGTTCGAGGCGCAGTGTGCTCCGGTGGGCGAAGTGCTGCTGGAGCAGCGCAGCCCAGGCGGCGAGATCGAGCGGGTGATCCTCCGCGGTGAGGGGAATCCCGAGGCCACCGCCGAGATTGAGGCGGGTGATGTGTGGTGCGGCGTCGAGGAAGCCATCGATGCGGTTCAGCACTTCGGCCAAGGCGGGCAGTTGCGGCGTGAGGAAGCCGCAACCGGTGTGGCAATGCAGACCGGTCAACTTCAGCCCGAGCTCGCGGGCGAGGGCGAGAGCCTCGGCGAAGCGGTCGCGATAGACGCCGAACTTCGTGGGATGCGCGCCGGCGTAACGCACGAGCTCGTTGTTGCCGTAGCCGAGGCCGGCGGCGGGGTTGATGCGCAGGCCGATCTCGCGGCCCGGCGAGGTCTCCGCGATCCGGCGCAGCGCGGTGAGAGAATCGGCGTTGACCCACACGTCGGGCGAGCGGGCGAGCGCGTCGTAGTCGGCGGTCGCGAGCGAGCCGGCGGTGAAGGAGAGTTCGCGGTCGGCGAAACCGCAGGTGCGCGCCCAGGCGATCTCGCCGGGCGAGCAGACATCCAGCCCGACCTCGAGTTCGCGCAGCAGGCGGAGCACGGGTTCGAAGCGGTTGGACTTCATCGCGTAGAGGAGCCGCGTGGGGCGGCCAACCATTCGGAGGTGGGAGCGCAGCCGGGCGACGTTCTCCGCGATGCGCCGGCCCGAATAGAGATACGCCGGGGTGCCGTGGCTGGCGGCGAGATCGGCGACGCGTTGATCGGCGAACGACAGCTTGCCGGTCGCGTCGTACCGGAGATCAGCCCGGGTCCACCAATCCGCCTGCAGGGGCGGCGTCCGGCGAGTGAGGCATGCGTGCATGGGTGGGGTCCTCAGGCGACAGCGATGGTCACGCGGCTGCCGGTAATCTCGCGCTCGATGTCGCTCTTGAGTTCGCGGGCGACTGATTCGACCTCGGACGCGGGCAGAGCCGGCGGGAAGCCGAGCACGATCTCGACAAAGACCTGGCTGCCGGAGCGGCGGGAGCGGATGTCGCGAAGATCGTCATACCGCTCGAAGTGTTTGGCGAGCAGCCGGAGGATTGCGATCTGCTGGCCCTCCTCCAGGGTGCGATCGAGGAGATCGAGGGTGGAGTTCTTGAAGATGCCGAGGGCGGCGAAGAGAATCGAGCTGGCGATGACAAGGGAGGCCGCCGGGTCGATGTAGAGCGACCAACTGTGTGCGGAGAGCCAGGTGCTCAGGCCGAGCGAGAGCAGGATGAAGCCGTTGCCCACCGCCTTCGTGAGGAAGAGGCCGGCCTGCGCGGCCGCCAGGGGCGAGTTCTGCGTGCGGGCCTGGCGGCGCGCCTGCTGCAGCAGGCGGAGGTTCACGAATCCATAGACGACCTGCGAGACGACACTGATCCAGACGCCGATGCCGCCGATGTGGGCGGGGTGCAGCAGCGAGCGTACGGCATTGGCGATGATCACCACCAGGCAGAGGAACATCAGCAGCCCGACGATGAGGCTGGAGAGGTTCTCGAGCTTGCCGACGCCGTAGTCGAACTGGTGATGCCCGCCGCGCCGGATGCGGCGGATGGTCAGCCAGGCGAGCAGCACCGCGATGAACTCGAGCGCGGTCTTGCAGAAGTCCGCGAGGATGACGGCCGAGTGGGCGGCGAGCAGCGCGCCGAGCGTGACGAGGAGGTCGATGCCGCCGGCGACCACAGCGGTGCGCGAAGCGGATCCATGATCTCCACCTCCGTGTGGGGAAGGGGGCATGGCAGGTCTAGGTCTCGACGAGGCCGCGCGCCTCCGCGACGCCGTCGACGAGCGAAAGAATCCGGGTGAAGCCGGAGACTTCGAAGACCTCGCGGACGGCGGGTTGCACGGTGCAGAACGCCAGCCGACCACCGGCATTCTTGATGCGCTTGGCGAGCCCGAGAAAGACCCGGAGCCCGGCGCTCGAGGTGAAGACGAGGCCGCCGAGGTCGAGCACGCAGCGCGGAGGGACGACGCCGGACAGGGATGCGTTCAGGGTCTGTTCGAGTTCGGGCGCACTGGCGCTCGTGATCTCGCCGCGCAGCGAGATGACCAGACAGCTGCCGGCCGGGGTGGTGGCGATTTCGAGCATTGTGGGGCGGAGTTCAGGAAGCGGTGGGTCGGTGGACCAGACAGGTGATGCGGTTGCGGTCGCCACGACGCTCGTAGAGGAGCTCGTCGACGCTGCGCCGGGCGAGGAAGAGGCCGAGTCCGCCGATCTCCCGTTCCTCCAAGGGCTGGTCCAGGTTCGTCGGATCCGGGCGCGTCGTCGGATCGTAGGGCTCTCCTGTATCTTCGATGTGGATCCGGAGCGCGTGGGCGTCGATCTCGGCCGTCAGGTAGAGCTGACCGGTGAGGCCTCTCTCCTCGTAGGCATGGGTGACGACATTGGTCGCGACCTCGTCGACGGCGAGTTGGAGCCGGTACGCAACCTTGTTGTCGAGCTGCGCTTCCTGAGCGGCGGTCTGGACGAACTCCGCCACCTGGTCGAGCGACTCGAGCCGGCCGGGCAGGATGAGAGCGGTCATGCGAGGGGGATTCTCAGCGTCCTTCGATGGCCGCGGCATCGTAGGCGGGCAGCATCGTCACGGCCTGGCTGAAACCGCTCACTTCAATCGTCTCGCGCACGAGGTCGCTGGGCGCCACGACGTACAGCCGCACGGCCGCGCCCATTTTCTGCCGGGCGAAGACGATGACGCGCAGTCCGGCGCTGGCCATGTACTCGAGGTCGGAG
>JAEZSJ010000435.1 GCA_023443985.1 Verrucomicrobiota bacterium
GCCCGAGGTGGAAATGCAGCAGCCGCGCGGAGCCGGCCGAAGCGCAGAACAACCCGGTGTCGGGCTGGTGCGCGATCGCCGCGGGGGCGAGGGCGGCGTCGGCCAGCGCCTGCTCGATGGCGCAGAGGGCGAACACCCCGTGCGGGGCGAGGCCGCGGAGCGTCTCGCGCGGGATGTCGTAGCGCGCAGGCCAGCTCCAGTCGCGGCTGTTCGTGGAGGAGACGTCGAACTCCTTCACGGTGCCGGCGAGCTTCACCGGGAGCGCGGGGTTGCCGAGAAACTCCACCGGGGCGAGCCCGTGCCGCCCCTCGCGGAGGCTCGCGGAGACGGTGGCGCGGTCGTTGCCGATCGGGGTGATGAAACCGAGTCCGGTGACAACCGGCCGGCCGGCGGCGGCGGACGCGGTGCTCACGACGCGGGCGGGATTGTGCGCACGCGTCGGGCCACGAACTCGCAGAGTTCGCCCACGGTGCGCAGGGCGAGGATGTCCTCGTTCTTGATCGTCACCTTGAAGAGATCCTCGAAGAAAAACACCGTCTCGGCCACCGCGAGCGAGTCGAAGCCGAGGTCCTCGATCAGCCGCTCCTCGGCGCGCAGCGGCACGGTGCGAGCGTGCGCGGAGTTGCGCGGCATGAAATCCGCCACCGCCGCGACCACGACCGTCCGCAGCGCCGCCTCGTCGCCATTGGCGCGAAATGTCTGGTAGGCCGTCCGCACCTCGGCGGGGAAGCGGCTCAACGGCTGGGGAAGGTCGGACGACGTGGGCATCGTGGGGAGTGCCAGCAAAAGCGCTCGCCGCCCGGGCACAAGCCTTGGTTCGCGAGGTGCAGCCCGCCGGCGCAGGCGAAAAACCGAACCACGAGCCGGTCGACGACTCCGACGGCAACCGGCGTCGCACACCTGGGGCGGACGCCGGCCGCCGGCACCGGATCGCGGCGCCCCGGAGTCGCAAGAAATCCATTTCACGCGTCGCGGAAATGTGGTTGGGTCCAGCGCGTTCGGAGCAACCACTCCGCCGTTCCTGGCGAGCGGACTCCGGGAACCCCAGAGCCCCTCAGCCCATGATTCGCATCGTCCGTCTCGTCGCGGCTTTCGCCGCCCTCACCACCGGCCTGACCGTCTTCGGTCGACCCGCCAACATGGAGAAAGCCACCTCGGCAGCGCCCGTGCCGACCGCGGACCAGGCCGTCATCGAGTTCATGCGCCCCTCGAAGATGGGCGGCGCGATCCGCTGTGCGGTGTTCGACGTCACCGACGCCGAGCCCCGGCTCCTCGGCATTCTCACGCCCAAGGACAAGCTCGTCGTCGCCGCGCCGGCCGGAAGACGCCTCTACATGATCACCGGCGAGAACGCCGATTTCATGGAGGCCGACCTCGTCGCCGGGAAAACCTTCCGGGTGATCGCGATTGCCCGCATGGGGGCATGGAAAGCCCGTTTCTCCCTCATCCCGCTCAAGAAACATCCCGGAGAGGACGAATGGGCGCTCGACGGCAAGAAGGCCGCCGAGTGGATCAAGATTTGTCGCCACGTTACGATGACACCTGCCGCCGCCACCTGGTACACCGACAACCGCCCCAGCATCCTGAAGAAACGCGACGCGTACCTGCCGAAGTGGAACGAGATGAATGAAAGCCTGAAGCAGTACCGTCGCCTCGTCGCCGAAGACGGCCAGTGAGCCGGCGCATCGCATCCCGCTCCTCCCCGCCCGCGCCGGTTCGCCGCCGCGGGCTTTTCTTTTGCGCGAACTGCGGCCACGCCGCACCGCCGCGCTTGCTCCGCCGCGCGCGTCCCGTTTCCCTCGGGCCTCCCACCCGCACCACCTTTCCGCCCCACGCGACGCATGCGCGTCACCCTCGTCCATCCCGCCGGCTTCAACTTCGTGCCCGGCCAGCCCGACTTCTCCGTGCTGGCCAACCGCATGGCGCCCATCGGCATCCTCCAGCTCGCCGCGTGGCTGGAGCAGCACGGCCACCCGACCGCCGTGCACGACTGCCTCGGACCGGTCGCCCCCCGCGGCATCGCCGCCAACGTCGATGCCATACTCGCCACCAAGCCCGACCTCGTCGGCTTCTCCGCGACCACCGCCGGCTTCCTCGACGCCGTCGACCTCGCCGCCGAACTCCGCCGCCGTGAGCCGGCAATCAAGCTCGTCGTGGGCAACGTCCACGCCACCGCCATCGGCGCGCCGCTGCTCCAGCACTTCCCCGAGATCGACGCGCTCTGCCTCGGCGAAGGCGAGGGCACCATGCTCGACCTCGCCGAGGGCCGCCCGTGGAAGGACATCCCGAATCTCGTCCACCGCGACGGCGAGGTGATCCGCACCAATCCGCGCCGCGCTCGCATCCAGGATCTCGATTCCCTTCCCTTCCCCGCCTACGAGAAGCTCGCCGGCTTCCCCCGCGGCTACCACCTGCCGCTCTTCTCCTACGAGAAGCGCTGGGGCGCCACGATGATCACCTCGCGCGGCTGCCCCTACACCTGCTCGTTCTGCGACCGCACCGTCTTTGAGCGTCTCCACAGGTTCAATTCCGCCGCCTACATCCACGAGCACATGCGGCACCTGCGCGACCGTTTCGGCGTGCACCACCTCAACATCTACGACGACCTCTTCACCGCGCACAAACAGCGCATCGACGAGCTCTGCCGCCTGCTCGTCGACCGGCCGCTCGGCGTGGCGTTCAACTGCGCCATCCGCACCGGCCACACCTCCGCCGAGATGCTGCGCGACCTCAGGCGCGCCGGCGCCTTCATGGTCTCCCTCGGCATCGAGTCCGCCGACCCGGCGATGATGCGCCGCCACAAGGCCGGCGTCACCCTCGACGCCGTGCGCGACACCGTCGCGAAGATCCACGCCGCCGGCCTGCGCGCGAAGGGGCTGTTCATCTTCGGCCTGCCCGGCGAGACGCCCGACACCGTGCGCGCCACCAGCGACTTCATCCTCTCGCTCGGCCTCGACGACATGAACCTCACCAAGTTCAGCCCGCTCTACGGCGCCCCGATCTGGGAGGAGTGTGTGAGCGGCCGCTCCGGCGAGTTCCACGAGGACTGGCGGCTGATGAACTGCCTCAACTTCGTCTTCCGGCCCGCGGGGTTCTCCAGTCGCGAGGAAATGGATGCGCTCTACAACTGGCACGTCCGCCGGTACTACGACAGCAAAGGCTATCGCCGCCGCTTCGCCCGCCGCCTCTGGTCGCACCGCTGGAGCCTCTGGCATGTCGTGAAGCACACGCCGCAAATCGTGAAGGCCGCGCGCTACTTCAGCGCGAACAAGGCGCAGCTCGAGGCGGCGAAGCGCGACTTCCCGCTCCATCCGCGGCAACCCTGCAACCTCCCGCCCTCGCTCAGCGCCGAGCTCCGCGCCGATGCCGCGGCCGCGGTCGCGCCAGCGCCGAATACTGTAGCCGGGGGCGGTGACCCCGGTCGCCCGGCTTCCGGACAGCGGGCCTCGCCGCGGCCGGCTACAGCCGCAAAGCAAATGCCATGAGCCTTCACCATGGTGGACGCCTCCGCAATGGTGGGGCGGGCCATACGCCCGCCAGTTGGGCTCGCGCCGGGTGGCGGGCGTAAAGCCCGCCCCACCACCAAAACACCACCACTGCCCTACCCCGCCCCCACCTCGTGAAGCGCGTCCTCGTCGTCGAATTCTCCCAGACCGGCCAGCTCACCGCGGTGCTCGATGCGCTCCTCGCGCCGCTGCTCGAGCCAGGCTCGGGCGTGACCGTCCACCGCGAGCGTCTGCGGCCCGAGCCGGCGTATCCGTTTCCTTGGCCCTTTTGGCGCTTCCTCGACCAGTTCCCCGAAACGGTCGCGCAGGAGCCCGTCGCGCTCGCGCCGCTCACGGTGCCCGCCGCCGCCGAGTTCGATCTCGTGATCCTCGGCTACCCGATCTGGTACCTCTCGTCCCCGCCACCGCTCGTCGCGTTCCTGCGCAGCACGGAAGGCCGGCGCCTGCTCCGCGGTCGGCCGGTGGTGACCGTCACCGCCTGCCGCAACATGTGGCTCATGGCGCAGGAGGACATGAAGGAACTCCTCCGCGCCGCCGGCGCGCGCCACTGCGACCATGTGGCGCTCGTCGATCCCGGCTCCGCGCTCGCGACGTTCGTCACGACGCCGCGCTGGATGTGGACCGGACGGAAGGACCGCTTCCTCGGTTTCCCTCCCGCCGGTGTGTCCGCGGACCAGATTCGCAACTGCGGCCGCTTCGGCCTCGCCCTGCGCGCGGCGCTCGCGGTCGACGATGAAACGCGCGGCGAACCGCTCCTGCTCGGGCTGCGCGCGTGCACCGTCGACCCGCGCCTGATCGCCAGCGAACGCGTGGGCAAACGCAGCTTCCGCCTCTGGTCGCGCCTGCTGAGCCCCGCCGGCCGGCCCGGCGCACCGCTGCGCCGCGCCTTGCTCGCGTGATATA
>JAEZSJ010000089.1 GCA_023443985.1 Verrucomicrobiota bacterium
GCTTCGGCAACTGCACCAACCAGTACGAGTGCTCGGCCGTCTGCCCCAAGCAGATCAGCCACGACTTCATCTCGAAGTTCAACCGCGACTACTGGAAGGCCACCTTCCGCGCGACGTTCCAGCAGGCTCCGGCGGTCACCACCGGCGGCGGCGCCTGAACCAGGCCGGACGTTCCCTGTCTTCCCGAGGCGCCAGCAGCGATACTGGCGCTTTTCTTTTTCCGGCCGCCACGAGGGCTGTGGGACGGACGCTGTTCACCGCCGGTTTGCGCGGAGTCCGAGGCTCGCGGCTCGACCCGGCGGCGGTGTCGCGGAAGGCGCGTCGCGCTATCTCCGTGGCGAGAGGAGCTGGGCGAGCTGTTGGAGGCTGTTCTGCAACTCGTCGAGATCCTCGACGAGGGCGCGCTGGTCGTTGCCCAGCGCACTTGCCAGCGCGCTGATTTCCACTGCGAGATGGTGCTCGGGTCGTGCGTCCGACAACTGGCTCGCCAGCCGGCCGGCCAGTTGCCCGAGGGCATCCGGAGCCGTGCGCTGACTGCGGCGGCGGATCCGCTCGCCGCGCAGGCGGGCGTTCTCGACGAGGCGCAGGGCTTCGGCAAGCGAGTCCATCATGAAGCTCGGTCCGGGCACCGGTCGCGCCGCGTCCTGCAGCGCACGTTGCGCGGATTGGAGTTTCTGCTCGGTGGCCACCCGCGCCGTGATGTCGCGGGAGATGCCGAAGGTGCCCACGACCTGACCGGACGCGTCGCGCAAGGGCAGCTTGGTGCTCGAGGCCCAGGTGACGCGGCCGTCGGGCCACGTCTCCTTCTCCACCGCATCGATCACCGGTTCCCCGGTGCGCATGATCCGCTGCTCGTCGGCACGCGCTTGGTCGGCGTGCTCTGGGGCGAAGAAGTCGTGGTCGGTCTTGCCGTAGGCCTCCTGGGGCTCGGCGAGGCCGAACAACCGCGCCTGGCTGCGGCTGATGATGAGGAAGCGGCTGGCGTGATCCTTGAAGTAGATGCCGTCGGGCGTGCTCTCGAGCAGGGCGCGGAGGAGGTCGATCGAACTCGGGGCGTGGCCGCCCGCGGGGGTGGCGGGGCCGGGCGGTGGTACAATCGGCTCGGGAGGCATCGGGAACGGCGTTGGCGAACAGGTGGTTCTGCTATTTCGGCTGCAACCGCCGTTACTTGAGGCGGCGGCGGCGCTCCGGCGGGGGAGAACGTGTGGCTGCGAACCCGGGTTTGTCACCTGCGGCGGCCGGTTTTTCCCGCGACCGGGCCGCCGCGGGCGATCACTTCACTTGGAGCTCGTAGGCTCGGCCTCCGGCCAGCAGCGCATAACCGCCGGGCGGGAGCGCCGTGTTGGCCACGAGCAGCACGACACCGTCGTCCGGTTCCGAGACCGTGGCGGCGATTCGCGAGACCTGGAACCCTGCGATCTCGGGCGTGACCCGGAAGAGATCGGCGATGCGCTTGCCGCCGAGGAGCGATTTGCGTGTGGCGGCGAGTTCCACCGCCGGGTACCCGCCGAGCGCCTCGGGGTATTTCGCCATGAGGTCGGCGGCGGGGGGCGTCGCCGGGCCGACAAAGGCCAGGATGGTCGGCGCGCTCGGCGGCACCGCGGGAACCGGCTCCTTCCCGTCGAAGACGATCTCCGCGACCTTGATCGGGCGGGTGGGATCGTCGCTGCGGCCGGCCAGCTTCGCCAGGCGGGCGTTGGTGGAGTTCACCGTGCGGCTGTTGTTCGTCGGCAGCGGCTGCCAGGTCCCGCCGACCAGGAGGTACGCGCCGCGGTCGCGGGGCAACTCCGGCAACTCGTCGGGGACCGGGGCGCTGCCGTTTGCGAGGCTGAACTCGAGCCTCCAATCCGCGTCGTGCTCGATCGTGCCCTCGATGGTCTTCTCGGTGAGGGCGAGCGCGAACGTGTACTTCGCCTTGAGCAGGAGGAACGGGACGCGGAGATCCTTGTCGTCGTCGGGGCGGCTGCTTGTGGTTGAAAGGTGGATTCGGCGGGCGGCGGGGTCGACGGTGCCCGCGACGTGCACGTCCACGCCGGCGCGTTCGCGCGACTCGAGCACGGCCTCGGTGGTGCCATCGTCCTCCACCCGGGTGAAACGGAGGCGCAGCGGGGTGGCGAACCCGTCGCGGTGCCGGGCGAACCCGTCGTACGCCGCGCCGCGGCGGATGCGGGCCTGCATGGCGGCCTGGGCGGACTGGTGCGCGGCGTCGATCCGGCCGACCTCCTCGGCGCTGGTGGCGGAGAACTTGTAGGTGAAGTGTTCATCCTCGCCCGTGAGCGTGTCGCGGGACAGGACGAACGCCGGCGCGAGGTCCATGGCGAGGCCGACGACCGAGCCGGCCTCCGCGCGGCCGTGCCGCCTCCGCGCCTCGGAGAACAACCGCAGCGGCTGCTTGCCGGTGCGGTGCGGGTTCGCGGCGACGAAGCCGCGGAACGTGCGTCTGCGGCCCGGTTGCGCGAGCAGCGAGAGCTCGGCCTCGAGTTTGGCGCCTTCGGCGTCCTGGCGGGTGAAACGCAACAGCGCCTCGGCGGGTTCGCCGCCGTCCTTGGGGGTCACGCTGCCCTGATAGGCGGTGCCCACGCGGGTGGCGCCGAGGGCGGCCTCATGCGCGGCGGCGAGTGTGGAACGGATGCGCTCGAGGTCGGCCGAGGCGACCCGCTGGAAGGTGTAGCGATGCGTGGGCGAATCGCCGGTGAGGCGGCCTTCGGGATCGAGCACGAGCTGGATGGTCCAGCCTTCGCGCGTCGCGAGCAGCGGCCCGGCCTCGTCCACGGCCTGGGTGGCGCGGGTCGCGAGCGGGAGCCGGAGCGCGGTGAACTCGGCGTCGGTTTCCCAGGTGCCGGAGAAGGCGCGGGTGTCGGTCCAGTCGCCCTCGTTGCGCAGCAGTGCGGCGACTTGGCGGGACTGCGCCTTCACGGAGGCGATCTCGAGCACGAGTTCCGGCGCGGGCTCTCCTCCGGCGGCGAGCGGTTCGGCGCGGCCGAGGAACAGGGCGCCCGGTTGGAGCGCGACGAGCAGCGCAGTCTGGCGCCCTTCGCGTTCCTGCCGCAGTTGCTCGGCCACTTGGAGCCGGGCGGCCTCGAGTTTCTCGGCGAAGGCCACGCGCTCGGCCACCGCTTCGGCCAGCGCCTTGGCGAATGTCGGCTCCGTGGCGAGCAGCGCCTTTTCGGGCTGATTGGCCCGTGGTTTGCCCAGCGGAATGGACGGCGCGAAATCCTCCGGCGTCGCCTCGATCTTCCAGCCTTCGGGCCCGCGGGTGGCGGCGAGTTGGCCGGTCGCGCTGATCGTCATGCCGGCGGAGGCGGTTTTCTGGAGCAGCACGAACTCGAGCGGGTCGGCCGGCGGCGGACCGAGCTTCGCGAGCTCGACGAGGCGCGCTCCTTCCGGCGTGGCGAGCTCCGCGGCGAGTGCTCGGAGCCGGTCGACCGACTCCCCGGCGCGCTCTCGCAGGACCTCGGCTGTATCCTGCCGGACATACAGATCGGCGTTGAGCTGGCCTTCGGCGCGGAAACGGAACGTGCGCTCTTGCGCGGTCGTGGCGACGGGTTCGAGCGCGACCCGGGCGAACTGCAGCTTCTGGGCGCCGATCTGCGCGTCGAGCGCCGCGAGCACCGTCGCCTCGCCGAGATGGTTGCGATGGAGCTGCCAGCCCCAGAAACCGGCGCCGCCGAGCAGCAGGAGCGCGACCGTGCCGGCGAGGCCGAGCTTCGCGCCGCGGGAGAGCTTCCCACGGCGGGCGGGCGGAGGCGGAGGTGGAGGTGGCAATGGCGCGCCGGTTGCCGCGGGCGGCGGCGGGGACATGGGCGGCGACGGGGGCGCCGGGGGCGGGGGGGGCGGCACCGGGGAAACGCCGGCGGCAGATTTCGTGGGGGCGGCGGGCGGGGGCGCCGGTGGA
>JAEZSJ010000146.1 GCA_023443985.1 Verrucomicrobiota bacterium
CCTCGCGGACGCGCTCAACCGCGTGCGTCCCCGCCTCGCCGCGCGGCCGGCGGCGGCGCCCGCCACCGCGACCGCTCCCGCCGGCGGGCTGCTCCGCGACGACGACCAGGTCTTCCTCCGCGCGGGCGAACGCTGCTGGTTCGTGCCCGTCCGGTCGATCCGGCTGGTCGAGGCCGAGGGCAACCAGACCCGCCTGTATTTCGGCACCGAGAACGCGCTCCAGCCGCGCACGCTCTCGGCGCTCGAGGAGCGCCTGCCCGCCACCCTCTTCATCCGCGCCAACCGCTCCCAACTGGTGAACCTCACGATGATCGAGGGCGTGGGCGAATGGTTCAGCCGCGGACTCAAGGTCCGCCTCACCGGCGGCCAGGAGATCGAGTTCTCGCGCCGGCAGGCCCAGGTCTTCCGCGAGCGGATGAGCCTGTAACCGCTGTTTCCCGACGCCGCCCGCCCGCCGTTCAGCCCCGCGGCGGAAGCCCCGGCGCCCTGCGCCCCGCGCCGGTCCGCTCCTCCCCGCGCAGCTGGTGCCCGCGGGTGACGATATCCGCTCCCCGGACACGCTTGAGCGCATCCACCGCCGCGGCGAGCCGGTGCCGTTTCTCCTTCGTGTCCTGCTCGAACAGGTCCAGCTGCCGCGCCGGCTCCTCCACCTGCGAGAAGCGCACGCACACCAGCCGCAGCGGCCGGCGCCGCGTCCAGGCCGCGTGCAGCAGGGGCCGGATGAGCGGGTAGAAATCCGTCTCGAGGTCGCTCGCCGCCGGCAGGCTGCGCCCGGCCGACACGTCCTCCATGCCGGGATACCGGATCTTCAGCGTGAGCGTGCGCGCGCCCTTGCCGTCCGCCCGCAGCTTGGGCAGCAGCTCGTCGACCATGCGTTTCGCCACCCGCTCGATCTCGGCGGGGTCCGCGATGTCGTGCGCAAACGTCTCCTGCTGGGAATAGCTCTTCGCCTCCTCCTCCGCGGTCTCGACCCGCGAGTCGTCCTCGCCGCGGGCCATCGCCAGCACCGCGGAGAAGTCGCCGCCGAAGAGCCGGCGCAGCACCGGCTCGGGCGCCGCCAGCAGATCGGCGACGGTCCGCAGGCCGGCGGCGACCAGGCGCGGCTCCGTCTTCGCGCCGATGCCGGGCAGCCGGCCGACGCCCAGCGGCGCGAGGAACGCCGCCTCCCCGCCCGGCGGCACGACCACGAACGCCCGCGGCTTGCGCAGCTTGCTGGCGATGCCCGCGACGAGCTTGTTGGCCGCCAGCCCCCACGACACCGAGATCCCGAGCTCGGCCACGATCGCCGCATCCAGCTCGCGGACACGGGACTCGAGCGCGGCCTGGGTGGTGAAGCCGCACGGTCCGAGGTCGAGGTAGCCCTCGTCGATCGAGCGCCGCTCGACGTGGGGCGTGACGGTCTCGCAGAGGTCGAACATCCGCCGCGACACCCGCCCGTACAGCCCCGGCGTGTGCCGGATCAGCACGAGGTCGGGGCAGACCTGGAGCGCCTTCGCGGTGGGCATCGGCGTGTAGACGCCGGCCGCGCGCGCCTCGTAGCTCGCCGAGGAGATGATGCCGCGCGTGGTGCCGCCGACCGCGCATTTCCGGCCGCGCAACGAGGGGTCGCGCGCCTGCTCGCACGCGACGAAGAAGGCGTCGGCGTCGAGGTGGACGATGGACGTGGGCGGCACGCCGCTGTTGTGGGTTCAGCGCGGGGGCGGCGCAACCGGAACCCGCAGGAGCGTGACGAGGCTGCGCGCCGGCAGGTCGAGCGTCGCGGGCGGTCCGGCGAGGGCGGGAGCCTCCTGGAAGCCGGCGGTCTCGGTGGTGGTCACCACGCGCCAGCGCCCCGGCGGCAGCCCCGCGAGCGCGGCGGTGGTGGCCGGGCCAACGTTGAGCAGGTGCACGACCAGCTCCTCGTCGCGCGCGAACGCGCTCACGAACACGTCGCGCTGGTCGCTCGAGGTCGCGACGCCCACGCTGTGCGCGGGCGTGAGGTCGGTGAAATGCTTCATCAGCCACAGCCGCCCGGTGGGCTCGACGGCGCCCGAGGGCCCGACGCGGGCGAGCCCGTAGTCGGCGGTGAACTGCCAATACAACGAGGCCTGCGGCCGCGCGTGCCGGAGCAGCTCCTGCACCTGCCGCGCCTCGCCGAGGCCGTAGGTGTAGCTGTCGTAGGTGCGGTTGCGCCAGGAGCCGGGGTCCGTGCCCGCCTCGCCGATGAGCAGGGGCAGGCCGAGCCAGGCGGCGACCTCCGACCATGCGCGGTACTGTTCCGGCGTGCCGTGGCCCCAGCTGTGGAACGAGACCGCGCCCACGTACCGCATCGCCTCGGCATCGGCCGCGGTGGCGAGCACGTACTTGTGCGTGTCGCGCGGGTTGGCGGTGTCGCCGAGCAGGAATCTCGTCTTGAGGCCGAGCCGGGCGAGGTGCGCGCCGATCCGTTTCACGGCGTCGCGGTGCTCCTCGGGGTTGAGGCCGACGTTCACGCCGAGGTCGGGCTCGTTGAAGGAGATCAGGTCCGGCTCGGCTTCGTAGTTGTTTTTCAGGTGCAGCAGGTAGCCGCCGAGAAGATCGAGCAACTCCGGCCAGCGCTCGCCGGCGATCTTGCGGCCGAAGGTGCCCGCGGGCACGCGGTTCGGGTCGGTGTAGAAACGCTCCGGCAGGCGCCAGACGCTGAGGATCCACGGCACCCCGGCCTGTTGGATCGTGCGGATGCGCGCGAAGTCCGCGGTGAGCGTCGCGCCCGGGCGGTCGTGTTCCAGATCCCAGAGGATCGCCTTCAGCTCGTGCCGCGACCAGGCGAGGCGCAGGTGCTCGAGGATGTACTGCGTCTCCGGGTTGTCGGCGGCCCAGCAGAGGTTTCCCCCGAAGCCGTCGAAGGGCGCGAGGCGCTGGGCGGGATCGACGTGCACCGTCGCGGGCAGGGCGGCCACCCGGGAGGCGTCGAACTGGAGCGAGGCGGAGAACGTCACCGTTTCCTTGGCCAGGGGGCCGCGGTGCAGCGGGACACGCAGCCGATAGCTGCGGAACGGGCCCGCCCAGTGGTCGGCGAGCGAGAACTCCCGCGCCTGCGGGAACGTGAGCGAGAGCCGACGGGTGCCGTCCGCGGCGGCGAACTCCAGCGTGTCGGTGGTGGCGCGGGCGAAACGCGCGTCCGCCGGCTTGCGGTCCGGGAGCGCCACCGCGCCGGGCTGGAGCGTGCCGCCCACGAACTCCGGGCGGGGCAGGTCGACCACCCACTCGATCGCCTGCAGCAACACCGGAGATTCGGCGGCCGACGAGACCGCGAGATCGACGCGCGGCGCGGGCTGCGTCTCCCAGGCGGCGGTGTAGTCGAACTTCGCGCCGTTGGGCGCGGTGATCGAGCCCGACCAGCGCAGCGCGAACCCGTCGCGCGTGATGGGCGAGCGTTGGTCGTGCGGCTGCAGCTCGACCTCGAGCCCGCCCTCGAAGACGGCGACGAGGCGGGCGTGCAAGGCGAGCGTGCTGCCGTGGTCGACGAGCGCGGTGAGGCCGCCGGCGCTGTCGAAGGTGGCGTTTTCCGGAGCGGCCGTGGCGAGCGTCGCGCCGAGACCGACGAGGGCAAGGAGTTGGGTCATGGGGAGGAGGTCCGTACGAAACCCGGGCCGGCCCCTTCCACAAACGCATTCCCGTACCGCGATGCGCCATCCATGCATCGCCGCGCGCCAACCGGCCGGCCGTGCGCCGCCGGCCGGGGCGTTCGGGGCGCGGCGCATGCCGGGGGCATCGCGCGGAGGACGCAAAACCGTGTCGCGGTCGGACGCGGATTTGCGTCTTCCGTACCGCACCGCACCCGGGCGCGGCGCGGGCCGAGCCGGGAGGGGCCGCGCGCACCCGGCGGATGGGCGGGGTCGGCTGGGACAGACTCCCGTTCCCGAGCGTGACGGCGTTCCGTGTCGTGTCAGCGCCCCGACGCCCGACCCTGCGGACTGCCGGAAAACCGCCCCAGGCTGGAGCGGGCGGAGACGCGACGGAGCGTCTCCACAAAAGCAGGCCGGCCGCGGGCGGCTCCGGCCTCCCCTGCCCCGGTCGCGCGGGTGCGGCGATCAGCGCCGGAACCGGCGCGTGAAGGCCGCGAGCGTCAGCGTGCCCAGGCCGAGGAACAGCGCGTAGGTCGAGGGCTCCGGGATGACCGTGAGATTCGAATACTCGACGTACAGACCCGCGGGGTTGCCGGTGGCGCCGGCCGCGTTGGTGAGCGTGAACTGCAGGGTGTTGAGCCCCGGGCGCAGCGTCGTGGCGTCGACGAGGTACCGGTAGTGCCCGAGCTCGCCGTAGTTGGTCGAGCCGTCGACGGTGCCGAGGTTGGCCAGCGCGGTGTCGTTGAGGGCCAGCGAGAGGTTGTTGTCGGCGGCCGCCTGGATCTCGAAGCTCACCGCGCCGGGGGAGACGGAGGCGAGGTCGAAGGTGAGGCCGATCTGGAAATCTCCGGCCGGCACGGTCGGCACCTCCGCGGTGGCGGCCGGCGGCGTGGTGCCGGAATAGAGGGCGAGCCACTGGGCCGTGCCGCTGTTGTCCAGCCACGGGCCGTTCACCGGCCAGACCGTCGAAGCCGGGACATAAAGGCCGAAGGTGCCGCTCACGCTCGCGGAGGTCACGCTGTAGGGATTGGAGCCGTCGGCCCGCAACGAGCCGGAGTTGAGCAGGCCGAAATCGGCCGCCGATTGCGCACCGGACGAGGCGGCCAGGACGAGAGCGGCGAACAGAGCAGTGAGCGATTTCATGAAGGAATCGCCCGGTGCTAGACCGGAGAAATCCCCTGTCAATGGCCCAGGGGTAAGCGCTCAAGGTAGGTCTAGGGAATAGACCCTAGAGCTAAGCGAGGGCGGTGTGTTCCCTCGCGGGATGCGGGAGGCCACGCGTTGCCCGCGGGACGCCCGGCGCCGCGCTCAGTTGCCCAGCGCCATGAGCGAGTCGATCGCTTTCTCGTGACCGGCGGCGGCGGCCTCGCGGTACAGCGCCGCGGCGCGGGTGAGATCGCGTTCGAGTCCCTCGTGTCCGAGCTCGTAGTGGAGCCCGAGGTTGTACTGTGCGCTGACGTGCCCCTGGGCCGCGGCGAGCTCGTACCATTCGACCGCGAGCAGCCGATCGGCCGCCACGCCCTCCCCGGTGTCGAACATGAGCGCGAGCTGGTACTGCGCCTCGGCGAGCCCGTTCTTGGCCGCCGCATAGACCCATTCGGCGGCGAGGCCCTTGTCGGCCGGGGTGTTGGCGGTCATCAGGAGATCGATACCGAGATTGAGCTGCGCCTCGGGGATGCCGGCGACGGCGGCGTGCTTGAGCCAGGCCGCGGCCTCGCCCGGCTCCTGCTCGGGCACGAGGCCGGCCTGCAGCAGCAGCGCGAGGTTGAGCGCCGAGCGCGGCTCGCCCTTGGTGGCGGCGGCGCGGAACCAGCGCGCGGCCTCGGAGTAGTCGGGCGCGACGCCGAGTCCCTTCGTGTAGTAGAGCCCGAGGGTGCACTCGGCCTGCACGAGGCCCTGCGCGGCGGCGGCGGCGATCCAGCGGGCCGCCTGCGTGTAGTCCTGGGCCACGCCGTCCCCGCGGTCGTGGAGCACGCCGAGCTTGTATTGGGCGGCGGCGTGACCGGCTTGGGCTTCGGCGGTGAGGGCGGTGAGTTCCTGGGAGGTCATGATGCGTTCTGCTTCGGGACGGAGGACGGGATGAAAAGCGAGGGGGCGCCCGCTCAGATGTAGTCGAGCAACGACTGCTGCAGCAGGTTCGAGCCGGCCTTGAGGGCAGCCTCGTAGGAGCGTTCGGCGCTCTGGTACTTGATGATCGTCTCGGCGAGATCGATCTCGGTCTCGTTGCCGGAGAGTTCGGCGAGCTGGTTGAACCGGATCGTGTTCTGCTCCTGCGTGGTCTTGATGCGGAACTGCGAGGTCGAAAGCGTGCTGATCATGTTCACGACGTTGCTCTCGTCGTCGCCGATCGCGTTCTGGTAGGTCGCCATGGCGGCCTTGTCGTTGGCGAGCACGGCGTCGCGCAGGTCGGACAGGTTGTTCAGCAACGTGGCGAGCTCCTGGTTCTGGGCGCCGCTGTTGAGGGTGGCGACGCTGGCGTTCTCGCTCACGGCCACCTCGGCGGCCGGATCGGGGGAGCCGAGGTAGGTGACGTTCGTGATGCGGTTGGTGGCCGGGTCGCGGGTCGCGGAGAACGGCGCCGTGGCCGTCTCCTGGCTGCCGAAGAGGTAGGTGCCGCTCACCTGGCTGTTGGCCAACGAGAAGACCTGCTCGAGCAGGCCGTCGATCTGCGTGGCGAGCGCACTCTGCGCGTCGGGGTCGCCGGAGGAGGCGGCGGCGGGCGCGAGGTTGAACACCTGGTTGGTGATGGACTTGATCGAACCGAGGGCGGTGGAGCTGACCGCGATGTTCGTCAACGCGCGCTGGGCGTTGCGCTCGTACTGCTGGAGCGCCCGCTTCTCGCTGTCGTAGCTCATCACGCGACCGGTCGCGGGCACGTCGTCGCTGGCCTCGAGCAACCGGCGGCCGGTGGCCATCTGCTGCGTGAGCCGGCTCTGGGTGCTGGACAGGCGCGTGAGATCGGTGGTCAGGCGGGTGGCCAAGGTGTTGGAGGTGACACGGAGCATGGCGAGGAGGGGGTGAAGATTCTGGGGGACGGGTCGAACGCGTCCGGGACGATCAGCCGGAGAGCGTGTTGAGGGCGGAGGAGAGCATCTCGTTGATGATGGACATCAGCTTGGCCGAGGCCTGGTAGGCGCGCTGGAACCGCATCATGTCGGCGGTCTCCTCGTCGAGGGAGACGCCGCCGTAGGAATTGCGCTGCGCGGTGAGCAGACCCTGGAGCGACTTCTGGTCCTCGACGCGGCTGTTCGTGACGGATACGTCCTGGGCGGCCCGGGTCACCAGGCGCGCGAAGGCCTGGGCGGGGGTGCCGGAGAGGAAGGTGGAGTCGATGGCGAGGTTGGCGACGGCGAGCGCGCGGTCGTTGGCCCCGGACGCGCTGGGGGTGCCGCCGGCGCGCACAGTGCTGGCGGTGGCGAGCCGCTCGATCGTGGCGGCGGTCGTGCCGGCCGGATCGAAGAAGTTGCTGTTCCCGTTGGTGCCCCCGTCGGTGTAGGCGTCGTTGACCTGGCCGACGAGCGAGCTGACGAAGGCGTCGAGGTCGGTGCGGTAGCCCTGGATCGTGGCTCCAGCCTGCTGATACCCCGCGAGGTTGCCGGCCGAGAACTCGACCGGCTGGTTCGGGGGCCCGCCGGCGGGGACGAGCTCGTAGTCGGCGCCGTTGCGGGCGAGCGCGCCGGACACCGTCGACAGGCTCACGAGGTCGACCGTGCCGCCGGCGCCGTCGCTGACCTGAATCCCGAGCTGGCCGGCGCTCTGCTGCACGGTGGAGAAGTCGATGTACTTGGCGAGCTCCTCGAGCTTGGCCTGCCGCTGATCGCGGAGGTCGACCGCCGAGCCGGGGTTGATGATCTCGACACGGCCGATCTGCCGGTTGAGGTCGGCGATGGTGGTGAGCAGGCTGTTCACCTGCTGCACATCGTCGTCCATCTGGCCGGTGAGGGTGTTGCCGGCGGAGGGCAGCGCGAGGTCGGCCAGCCGCGTATCCGCCAACTTGATCTTGTCGATGAGGTCGTCGGTGGTGGCGATGAGCTGCTGCTTGTTGACAGTGCTGGACGGCTCCGTGGCCAGGCTTTGCCAGGCGTTGAAGAAGGCGTCGATCGAGGCCGCGAGGCCGGCGGGGAGATCGGGGTTGCTCTTGATGGTGTCGACCGAGCCGGCGTTGCCGAAGAGCCCCTGCCCGAGCGCGGTCTGCGCCTGCTGGAAGAACTTGAGCTGGGCCTCGAGCTCGGCGGTGTTCGAGGTCTCCTCGGTGATCTGGGCGTCGAGCAGCCGGTCGCGCATCTGCTGGATGCCGACCGGTTCGGTGCCCAGGCTCTGCGCGCCGAGGGCGGTCTCGACGGTGCCCTTGTCGCCCATGACCAGCCGCTGGCGCGCATAGCCGGCGTTGTTCACGTTGGCCATGTTGCGCCCGACGATGTCGATCGCCGCGCTCTGCGTGCGCAGGGAGTTGGTCGTGGTGTAGAGACTGGTGAAAAGGCCGGACATGATGCGGGGCGGTCAACCGGTGGCGCGGTAGGTGGGCTCGCTGGCGGCGACGGACACCGCGACCTGTCCGCGCCGGGAATACGTCTTGGTGAAGGACTGCGGCCGCAGCCCGGGGATGAGCTCGCGGTGGAGCTCCACGAGGCGGGAGAGCATCAGCTGGTTCTGCCGCGTGCGCTGCCGGGTGCGGCTGAGGAGGTGGTTCACCTCGTCGATCAACGCCTCGAGCAGCGGCCGGACCTCGCCGGGGAAGCACGGGAGGAGCTGCCGGAGGGGGCGGTCGGCCGGCTGGCCGTGGGCCACGGCGTATTGACGGACCAACGTCTGGCGCTCGGCCCGGCGGTCGTGCGCCAGCGCCGCCTGCTGCTCGAGCTGCGGCACGAACTCCGCCACGCCGGCGGAATCGAGCGCGAAGAGGCGTTTCTGCTGGCCGTCGATGAGCTGGAGCAGCCCGCCGTATTCGGCGAGCTCGCTGCGCAACGCCTCGACGACGGGGGTCCAGGCGGCGGGGGCGGCGGTGGGCGGAGCGAGAATCATGGGGAGACCTCCTTGTTATCGGTCGCCGCGCCCTGGGGAGTAAGCTGGGGCACGAGCATTTTCGCGATGCCGAGCCCCCCACCCTGCGCGACGCTCTGCGAGACGACGTCGGTGATCATGTATTGGTAGACATCGCTGCCGGGCAGCTTCTCGCCGCCGGCGGTGCCCAGCGGCTTGAACGCCTCGCTGAGCAACTGCCGCACGAGGATCGCCTCGAACTGCGCCGCGGCGGCCTCGGCGGCCGACTGACGGGGGGCGGCGCGCAGGCTGCGGTCGATGGTCGCGGGATCGGCGACGCCGAGCAGCGGACTGAAGGAAACGGGCGACATGGGGAAGCCGGGGTTAGTTGATGACGACCTCGGCCTGCAGGGCTCCGGCGCGTTTGAGGCTCTGGAAGATGGCCATCATCTCGCGCGAGGACACGCCGAGCGCGTTGAGCGCCTGGGCGAGCTGCTCGACGGAGGGCAGGTCCTCGACGACCTGGAAGCCGCCCTTCACCTCGGTGACCTCGGTGCGGGTCGAGGGCACGACGGCCGTGGCCCCGCCCCGGCTGAACGCCTCGGGCTGCGAAACGCCGAGGGTGGAGGCGATCTTGATCGTGAGGGAGCCGTGGCTGATCGCCACCTGCGAGAGGCGCACCGTGGAGGTGGCGACGATGGTGCCCGTGCGCTCGTTGAGCACGATGCGCGCGGCGGTGTCGGGGCGGGTCTCGATCATGCCCAGCGAGGCGATGAAGGACACCTCGTTGCCGACAAAGCCCGCCGGCAGGCCGACCGCGATCGTCGCCGAATCCTGGGCACGCGCCGTGCCGGGGAACTGCGCGTTGACCGCATCGGCGACGCGGGCGGCGGTGACAAAGTCGGGTTGGTGCAGGAGCAGCCGCACCATGCCGTCCTTCACAAAGGCGGCGGGAATCTCGCGTTCGACGATCGCGCCGTTCGCGATGGAGGCGACCGTGGGATGGTTCTTCTGGACGGTGGCCCCACCGGGCCCGCCCGTGCCGCCGAGGAAGCCGCCCACGGCGACCGGGCCCTGGGCGACGGCGTAGACGTTGCCGTCGCCGCCGACCAACGGCGTCTGCAGCAGCACGCCGCCCTGGAGGCTCTTCGCCTCGCCGAGCGCCGCGACGGTGACGTCGATCCGCGCACCGGGCTTGAGGAACGGCCCGATGTCGGCCGTGACCATGACGGCCGCGGCGTTGGAGGACTTGAGGGTGCTCGCGGAAACGGTGATGCCGAAGCGCTGGAGGGCGTTGGCGATCGAGCGGAGGGTGGCGTCGGAGTTCTTGTCGCCGTCGCCCGCGAGGCCGACGACGATGCCGTAGCCGACGAGCTGGTTGTCGCGGCCGCCTTCGATGGCGGCGAGGTCCTTGAGGCGGGAGCCGTCCGCCCGGGCGAGCGCGGGCAGCGCGAGGGCGAGCAGGAGGAGGAGGCGGAGGATGGAGGCCGGGGACATGGTGGAGCGGGCGGTCAATACAGCCGGAGCAGCTCGTAGAGCTTCGTGAGCCAGCCCTTCTTCTGGGTGTCGGTGAGCGAGCCCTCCGACACGACCTCGAGGGTGGCGTTGGCGATGCTCGTGGAGGAAACCGTGTTGGTGGAGCTGATATCCTCGGGGCGGACGATGCCGCGAAGCACCATGTACTGGCGCTCGCCGCCCATCGCGACCTGGCGGACGCCCTCGAGCACGAGGTTGCCGTTGGGCAGCACGTCGGTGACCAGCACCGCGGCGCGCGAGGTGAGCGTGGCCTTGTTGCTGATCGCGCCGCTCGAGGCGACGCTGCTGGAGTTCTCGAAGCCGGTCCCGGGCAGCGCGCCCTTGTGCGTGCCGGCCAGGCTCACGGCGGTCGGGAAGAGGAACTGGGTGATCGCGTTGTCGGCGTTGCTGGACTTGTTGGCCTTCGAGGACTGCGAGTTGAGCGAGCTCACGCTCTCCTGCACGACCACCGTCACGATGTCGCCGACACGCGAGGCGCGGCTGTCGGCCAGCATGCCGCGGTTGTTGTTGGCGGGCCAGACGGAGTCGGCGTGCGCCGCCGGGGCGAGCGGCAGCAGGAGCAGGAGGCAGAACGGGAGCCGGTTCATGTCAGAAGGAGACGCGGGCCTGGTTGGGGGCGACGACGACGGCCGAGAAATCGCGCCGCGACTCGGGGTTGCGCACGACGATCGTCTCACCGAGCGCGCCGCCCTGCATGGCGAGCGCCTTCATGGTGACCACGAGCGCGCCGCTGCTGGCGACGACATCGATCCGGTCGCCGCGCTGGACGAGCTGCCGCCGGGCGACATCGCGCCACGAGAGCGTGGCGCCGGCGGCGACGGGGCGGGCGACGGCGAGCTGCGCGAGGTCGGTGGCGGCGGGGAGCGCGTCCTTGTCGCGGAGGAAATCCACGCGCCGGAGGTCGAGCTGGGAGAGGTCGAGCGGTTCGCCGCGGGCGACGGGTTGGCGGGCGACGAACGCCTCGCCCCAGAGCTGCGCGCGCAGCGGCAGGTTCCACTCGCCGAGCGGGCGGCCCGCCTGCACGACGCGCACCCGCACAATCATCTGCGGGGAGAGGCTGGGCGGGGGCGCGACCACCGTGAGCGACCAGTCGCCCGCGGCACCCACCGGGGGCGACCAGGGGCGGAGCAGGTCGAGCTGCAGCTCGCCCACCGCGCCGAAATGGGCGGTGAGCTCGGCCGCGAGCCGGGGCAGGTACTCGGCGGGTTGCACCGGCGCGGCGGCCCGGATGGGGCCGGCGACGGCCAGGAGCGCCGCGAGCGCGGCCGGACGCAGAAGCTGGAGGAGACGAGGCATCAGCGTTTGAGGTTGTTGACCTCCTGCAGCATCTGGTCGGAGGTCTGGATGGCCTTGCTGTTGATCTCGTAGGCCCGCTGGGCGACGATCATCTTCACCATCTCGGTGACCGTATCCACGTTGGAACCTTCGAGGTATTTCTGGATCGTGGAGCCGAAGCCCTCGGTGCCGGGGTTGCCGAGCTCGGGGGTGCCGCTGGCGACGGTCTCGAGGTAGAGGTTGCCGCCGGCGTTCTCCAGGCCGGTCGAGTTGGCGAACCGGACGAGCTGGATCTGGAAGTTGGTGCGCCCGCCGTCGGCGGTCGTCACGGTGACCTCGCCGGTCTGGGAGATCGAGATGCCGGTGGCGCCGTTGGGGATGGGCTGGAAACCGCTGAGGACCGGGAAGCCGTCGTTGGTGACGACCTGGCCGGTGGAGGAGAGCTTGAAGGAGCCGTCGCGCGTGTAGGCACTGGTGCCGTCGGGCCGCTGGATCTCGAAGAAGCCCTCGCCCTGGATGCCGATGTCGAGCTCCTCGCCGGTCTGGGAGAGCGTGCCCTGGGTGAAGATCTTCGCGGTGGACACCACGCGCGAGCCGGCGCCCACCTGGAGGGAGGACGGCACCTGGTTGCCCGCACCGCTGTCGGCGCCGGCGGCGCGCGTCTGCTGGTAGAGGAGATCCTGGAACTCGAGCTTGGATTTCTTGAAGCCTGTCGTGTTCACGTTCGCGAGGTTGTTCGCGATCGTGTCGAGGTTGAGCTGCTGGGCCTGCATGCCCGTGGCGGAGGAGTAGAGGGAGACGTTCATCGGGCGACGGGGTCGATGGTGGCGGCGGGTCAGTCCTTCGGCAGGAGACGCGGGAGCGGGCCGCGGCTGCGGCGCCCCGGGGGCGGTCCCATCCGGTGCGGCGCCTGCGGGAGGCAGAACGCCTGCAGCTGCTGCACGGCGCCGAGGCGCGGGACGGTTGTACCTGGGAGATGGTTACGACGGGGCGACATGGGGCGGGCGGGGCTAGACGGCGGCGCGGATGGTCTTGTCGAGGGTGTCGTCGCGCGAGGAGATGACCTTCTGGGCGGCCTCGTAGGCGCGGGAGATCTGGATGAGGTTCACCATCTCGGCCACCGGCTGCACGTTGCTGTTCTCGAGCGAGCCCTGCACGAGCGTGGGGTTCTCGACCGCCTCGGGCGGCTGGTCGCCGGCGGCGAACAGCCCGCCGGCGAGCGGAGTGAGCCGGCCGGGGTCGGCGAACCGCTGGACGGTGAGCCGGCCGATCTGCTGGCCGTCCTGGGAGAGGGTGCCGTCGGGGGCGATCGCGAGCGGGCCGCCGTCGGGCAGCAGTTGGACGGGGGCCCCGCCCTCGCCCAGCAGCGTGTTGCCCTGCGCGTCGACGAGCACACGCTCCGCGTTTGTATAGAAACTTCCAGCACGGGTGTAGGCGGTGTTGCCGTCGCCGGTCTGCACCGCGAAGAACCCGTCGCCCTGGATCGCGACATCGAGCTCGCGGCCGGTGCCCACCAGCTGGCCGGGATGGAACGCGACCGAGACGCGGCTGGAGGGGAACGCCGCGGGCTGGGCGGCGTTGCCGTTGGCGACGCCCGAGGGCAGCGAGCCGGCGTTCTCCATCGAGAACTCCACCTCGCGCTTGCGGTAACCGGGAATGCCGCTAGCGGCGATGTTCTGGGAGGTGGCCTCCTGCCAACGCTCAAGGGCATTCATTGCCGCCGCTCCGAGATAAAGGCCGATGTTCATTCCCGGCCTCAGGTGCAGTCCTCATGCCACCCGCGCTTCCCGCTACCAACCAGCTACTTGCCACTTTCGCCCGCCCGCGGGAGGAAAACTCTTCCGGTGGTCGCGAGGCAGGTTGTGCCTCGCCCGCGCCCCGCCCGCCAAACCCGCTCGGTGCCCGACGCGGGACCTGCGCTCCGCCGGGGCTCCCGCCCCACCCCGCCGGCTCAGCGCGGACCTGGTCCGTAGGCGCAGAGGATCTCGATCTTCTCGCCGCAACGGCAGGTCACGATGAGCTTGGTGACGCGGTCACCCTCCTTGATCGCCTCCACGGTGGGCTCATGGCCGGCACCGCCCGCGTGGGCGCCGCCGAGCAGCGCGGCATCGAAAAGCGGGGACGGGACCGCGCCGGTGAGGGGCGACTCCACGGGGCCGCGTTGCGGCGCGTTCACACGGGGGCGGTTCTGGAGGAAATCTTTCACAGCGGGATCAGGGAAGGTCGGCCGGGGCGACGGGCGACGTGCCGCGCAGCGCCCCGGGGTCGCGGGTGTCCGAGGGGCGACCGTTCATGGAAAGGCTCATCACGATGCGCTGGTTGCGCACCGAGTCCGGCGGCTCACCCGGCAGCGGCATCGACGCGCCGTAGCCGCTGAGCCGCTCGAAACGGGACGGGTCGACGGCATAGTACGCGAGGGCGCGGCGCACCGCCTGCGCCTGGTCGGTCGAGAGGTCCCACTCGGTGTAGTCGGCCGGAGCCTTGCCCAGCCCGGCGCGGGTGTGGGCCTCGACGACGATGCGAAAACGCTGCCGGTCGATGAGCCACGCGAGGTTCTGGATCGCCATGTTGCCCCATTCGGTGAACTCCGCGCTGTCGCGCTGGAAGACCGGCTGGTTGCTGCGGTCGTAGAGCGTGACGCGCAGGCCGTCGCTGGTGACCTCGACGCGCACGGGGTTGTTGGGGTCGGTCTCCGAGACGTTGAGCAACCGGTAGAATTCCCGGGCGAGCGCCTGCATCGCGCTGAGGTCCACGGCGGCGCTGTTCTTGCCGCCGGACTCGTTGTCCTCGCCGCGCGGGGTCGAGTTCGACTGGAACGGCAGCACGCCGCTGGTGTTGTCGAGCGGCGAGTTGAACGGGCTCTGGAAATACTGGGAGGTGGCGATGAGGATCTCCTGGTCCTGGGCGGAGATCCAGAGCACGAGGAAGAGCGCCATCATCGCGGTCATGAAGTCCGCGAAGGCGACCTTCCAGGCGCCGCCGTGGTGGGCTTCTTTCTTCTTCGCCATCGCGGTGTCCTCCCCGGTCCGGCCTCACTTGGCCGGCGGCATGCCCTTGAGGATACCCTCGAGCTCGTCGGCCCCCGGTTGCACGGTGCTGTCGAGCGAGCGCCGCGCGACCTCGACAGCCATCAGCGGCGCGAGGCCCTTCGCGAAGCCGGAGACGGCCTGGAGGATGCAGCGGAAATATTTGTCGTCGTTGCTGTTGTTGTGCTTGATGCGCGCCGCGAGCGGATTGACGAAACCGTACGCCGCGAACACCCCGAGGAACGTGCCGGTGAGCGCCGCCGCGACTTTCTCGCCCACGGCTTCCGGGCCCTCGGAGATCGCGGCCATCGTGTTGATGATGCCCAGCACCGCGGCGACGATGCCGACACCCGGCAGCGAATCGCCGACCAACTGCAAAATGTGGACGGGCTCGTCGGCCTCGGTGGCCTTGGCGTCGAGCTCGACCTCGAGCAACGCCTCCAACTGGTCGGGCTTGATCTTGCCGTCGACGACGGGGCGCAGGCCGTTGCAGAGGAACTCCACCCGCTCCGGGTGGTGGACGAAGCTGCGGTACTTGGTGAAGATGGTGCTCTTCTCGGGCTCCAGGATATGGCCCTCCAGGGCGATCAGGCCGCTGCGCCGACCGAGCAGGAAGATCTCATAGAGGAGCTTGAGCAGGTCCATGTACTCGTCCTTGCCGGTGTGGCCGCCGACCACCGCGCCTTTGAACTTCACGATCATGCTCTTCATCACGTGCGTCGGGCTGGCGACCACCATGATGCCCAGCGCGATGCCGCCGATGACGATGAACTCGGAGATGTGCAGCAGGACCAGCGGGTTGCCGCCGGCCACCATGAAGCCGCCCATCGCGGCTCCGAACACGATCAGGAATCCGACCAGCAGAATCATGTTGGTCGGTCCCGCTTATTGCTCCCGCACGCGTTGGATGTAGCCACGCAGCCCGATGATCGTCTGGGCATGGATCTGGCAGATGCGGGACTCGGTCAGGTTGAAGACGGAGGCGATTTCCGCCAGCCGCATGTTTTCGTGGTAATACATCGCGAGGATCTTGCGCGGTATATCGGGCAGTTGGCGGATTCTTTGAGCGACAAGTTCCTGCAGTTCGCGGCGCTCCATGTCGTCGCGGGCGAGCACGTCCGTGTCGTCGGCGATGATCTCATGGAGGCTCGAGCGCTCGCCGCCCTCCTCGTCGGGCGACTGGTCGAGCGCCAGGAAACAGGCGGGCTTGGCCTCCTCCAGCCACTTGGCGTACTCCTTGGCGGAGATGCCGAGCGCCTTGCGCACCTCCTCGTCGGTCGCGGGCCGGCCGTTCTTCTGCTCGATCTCGGCGATGACCTCCTTGATGCGGCGGGCCTTCGCGCGGGCGCGGCGCGGGCGCCAGTCGAGCCGGCGGAGCTCGTCGAGCACCGAACCGCGGATGCGCCGGCTGGCATAGGCCGCAAACGTGTTGTTCTGCTTCGGGTCGTAGTTCTTCACCGCCGCGATCAGCCCGAGGATGCCCACGCTGTAGAGGTCCTCGGCCTCGATGTGCGGCGGCAGGTTGATCCGGATACGATCGACGACCGAACGCACGAGCGGCAGGTAGCGTTCCGTGAGCGCCTTCTCGTCCAGGGAGCTGGCCTCGGCCCCCTGATAGGTGCGCCAGACGGCGGCGGCGGCGGACCGGTTCGGGGGGACGGGCGCGGACTCGGCCGGCGCGGGCGATTTCTTCGCGGTACCTTGGGCGGCTTTCATGGTTCAGACGGCGTTCAGGGTTGGGCAGGGGTGGCCGACGATTCTTCATCGGCTTTGGCGGACTGGGCGGCCTGTTGCCGGCGCTGGTGTGCGGCCTCGACGAAGGCCTTCACCACCACCGACCAGAACCACCGGAATAGAAACGCTGCGACCACGCAGCTGATCGCCGCATCGCGGAACACGATCTCGCTCGGGCGCCCCGCCAGGAAGCCGGCCGCCGCCGTGGCGGTGAAGCCGATGAATCCGCCGATGAAGAACGCGTAGCGCATGGTCAGCTCCAGGGAAAAGTCCGGCGCAACACCGCACCGACAACGTCGCTCTCGCACTCGCCGCTCAGGCTCGGGCCCAGCGTGGCGAGCAACGGCGCCAGCGGTGCCTCGATCAGGAAGTCCCACAACTTGCCCCATTGCGGCAATTCGTCCAGCTGCGTGAAGACGACATGCGTGCAACCGATCTCCAGTCCGGCAGCACACGCCTGTCGCAACACCATCGTGTCGAGCAGTCCCGAGACCACCAGCACGCGGCCGCCGATCTGCGCCTCGTCGAGGAAGGTCCGCAGCCGGGCGTTCTCGTCCCCGCGGGTGAGGGAAAGGGACGGCATGTCCGCGTAGCAGAAACGCGTCTCCGAGTCCTCCGCGGCAGGCACCGCGCGAGTGAACTCCACCCCGAGCAACTCCGCGAAGACGGCCAGGTCTTCCACGCCCTTCGGGCGGTCGAACTCGACGCTGGCCACCGTGCCGTGGCGCCCATGGGTGAACACCTCCGCCGAAAGCCATTTGCACAGCGCGGTCGTGCAGCCCACGCCGGGCAGGCCGATGAACGCCGCGCGCGCCGGCAACGGCCGCGCCTGCGCGGTGGCCGCGAGCTGGCGGATCTGGACCGCCACCGCAGAGAGGCCTTGGTGCAACGGCCGGCCGTCGTCCTCGGGCCAGCCCGGGGTCGATTGGAGGCGCGCGATCAATCCCTCGGAAAGGCCGGAGCGACGCAGGAGCCCTTCGAGCTTCTGCGGCGGCGGCGTGCGCCGCGCCTCGCTGAGCACGCTCTCGGCGGGAGGAGTGCGCTGTGGAAATGTGGCCGCGGCGGGTTCCGCCGCCGGCAGGGTCGCCCCGTACACCGCGCTCGGAGTGACGGCCCGGCCGGCGGGACTCGGGGTGGACGGGGTCGGCGCCTGCTCCGGAGTCGGCGGGAACGACGGTTTCGTCGATGCCGGCTGGGGCGCGGGCGTGGGGTGCGCTTGGGCGATCACCTCCAACCGGGTGCTGCCGAGCAGACCGGCGATTCCGCCGGCCTTCACTGCTCGCACCGAAACCACCCGAGCCTCGTCGCCCAGCTGCTTGCGAATCGCCCCCACCGCTTCTTCCGCGGAGCGGACGAGGAAACGGTACGAGGCGCCGGCTTCGGCTGAAGAGGTTGAGGCGAGTGCCTCGGGTTGCGTTCTACGACCCTGGGCTTGCATTCCGGCGCCCTAGTGCAAGCGCAGTGCCAGTGGCGTTAGTCGCTGGCTACCAATGGCTCGCATCCACGCCCCTCCTCCTGGCGGCAGTTCCTGCCCGTCCGGTTCCGGCAGTGCTTGCCGTGCTTCCGCGACAGCATCCTCCGCCCCCCGTGCGCGCCTCCACCACCCAGGGGTGGTCCCCCCAGAACGGAATTGCCGCCGCCCCTTCCGCGCGGTGGGCGCATCAGCCGACTGGGACCTCCCCGGCCCCGCGTCCCCACGCGCCACCGCGTCTGAGCCGGCGCCGGCCGGCCGGCGGTCGGGCCGGCGTCGCTGCAGGGGCGATCGACTCCGGCGGGCGCGCAGCGTTCTCAAGAC
>JAEZSJ010000204.1 GCA_023443985.1 Verrucomicrobiota bacterium
CGGCTCGATGAGCTTCGGGTTGCGGCCGAGCTTGGCGACCGCCGAACGCATCGCGGCGAGATCGACCAGGAGCGGCACCCCCGTGAAGTCCTGCAACACGATGCGCGCGACCACGAACGGGATCTCCTCGGTGCGCGGCGCCCGGGCCTGCCAGCCCGCGAGCGCCCGTACGGCGGATTCGGCCACCCGTTTGCCGTCGCAGTTGCGCAGCAGCGACTCGAGCACGAGGCGGATCGAGACCGGCAGACGGGAGACCCTGTACCCGGCCGTCTCCAACGCCGGCACGGAGTAGAACCGGTGTGCGGCGCCGCCGGCGGTGAAGGTCTGGATCGTGTTGAGAGGATTGGGCAGATCGCTCATGAAAATGTGGTGGTGCAGTGATGACAAAGCGCGGCCGGCGGGCAACGCGCGCCGGCCGCAAGGGGAAGATTGCCGGATGGGACTACTTCGCGAGCGCCGCCTTCACGGCCGCGAAGTCCGGAAGATCCTTGGGCGAGGCGGTCTGCTCGGCGTATTTGACCACGCCATCGATCCCGATCACGAACGCCGCCCGGGCGGAGGTGTCCCCGATGCCGGCGAGCCCCTTGAAGAGCACGTCGTAGGCGTTGGTGACCTCCTTGTTCAGGTCGGAGACGAGCGTGAGCTTGATGAAGTTCTTCTGCGCCCAGGCCTCCTGCGCGAACGGGCTGTCCACGCTGATCGCGATCACGTCGGCGCCGAGCTTCTCGTAGTCGCCGAGCCCGCCGCTCTGGTCGCACATCTCCTGGGTGCAGACGCCGGTGAAGGCCAACGGGAAGAACAGCAACACGGTCTGCTTCTTGCCGAAGTTGTCGCTGAGCTTCACGTCCTTGAGGCCGTCGGCCGTCTTGGACTTGAGCGTGAAATCGGGAGCTTTCGAACCGACTGCGAGTGGCATGGTGGTAGTGGATGCGGAGTTGGTTTTCGTGAGTGAGCTCCCAAGGCTAAGCCTCGGGAATTGGGAGGTCGCACCGTAGCTAGGCGCCCGAGCGCGACACAAACCAAAATTCCCCTTGTCCGCGCCCCCCGCCGGCGCGACGATCCGCGCCCTTTTCCCATGAACATCCTCGAAGACCTGCGCGCGCGTGGACTGGTGGCGGATTGCACCGATTGGGACGGCCTTTCGGCCCGTCTCGCCCAGAAGCCCGTCTCGCTGTATTGCGGCTTCGACCCCACCGGCGACAGCCTCCACGTCGGCCACCTCATGGGCCAGGTCACGATGCGGCGGTTCCAGCTCGCCGGCCACCATCCCATCGCCCTCGCCGGCGGCGCCACGGGCATGATCGGCGACCCGTCGGGAAAATCCGCCGAGCGCAACCTCCTCACCCGCGAGCAGCTCGCGCACAACGTCTCCTGCATCAAGCGCCAGCTCTCCCGCCTGCTCGACTTCGACTGCGCCGGCAACCCCGCCCGCCTCGTCGACAACGCCGACTGGACCGTGCCCTTCACCTTCCTCGATTTCCTGCGCGACATCGGAAAGCACTTCTCGATCAACATGATGATCGCCAAGGACAGCGTGCGGTCGCGCATGGAGGGCGACACCGGCATCTCCTACACCGAGTTCAGCTACATGCTGCTCCAGGCGCACGACTTCTACCACCTGCGCCGCACCTGCGACTGCGAACTCCAGATCGGCGGTTCCGACCAATGGGGCAACATCACCGCCGGCACCGACCTCATCCGCAAGAAACTCGGCGTGCCCGCCTGGGGCCTCACCTTCCCGCTGATCACCAAGAGCGACGGCACCAAGTTCGGCAAGACCGAGGGCGGCGCCGTGTGGCTCGATCCGCAGAAGACCAGCCCGTACCGTTTCTACCAGTTCTTCGTGAACACCGAGGACGCCATGGTCGTGCAGTACCTCCACAAGTTCACGCTCCTCCCCCTCGACCAGATCGCCGCGCTCGCCGCCGAGTTCGCCGCCAACCCCGGCGCCCGTGTCGCCCAGAAGGCGCTCGCGCGCGAGGTCACGACCCTCGTCCACGGCAAGTCCGCGGCCGACGATGCCATCCGCGCCAGCGAGGTCATGTTCGGCGGCGCACTCGAGGGGTTGTCCGAAGCGCTCTTCAACGACGTGGTCGGCGAGGTGCCCACCAAGCCGGTCGAGAAGGCGAAGCTCGAAGGCTCCGGGCTCGTACTCACCGAGGCGCTCGTGCTCGCCGGTCTCGCCCAATCGAAGGGGCAGGCCCGCAAGGACATCGAGGCCGGCGGCGTGTATTTGAACAACCAACGCGTGACCGATGTGGCCCGCGGCGTGACGGTCAACGACCTGCTCTTCTGCAAGCACGTCCTGCTCCGCAAAGGCAAGCGCACCTACGCCGTCCTCAGCGCCCGCTGAGGACGGCCACGACGACCACAGGGCGGGATACCCGCCCGGCCTCGTCACTCCTCCGGAGCACCGGCACCGCACCGCCCGCGGCGTTCAACACGGCCCCGTAAGGCTGTATGCAAACGCCGGCGGAAGGTTGCCCCATACGACCGGGCTGATGCGCACCTCCGCGAAACTCGCGCGCAGCCGCGCATGAAATGCCCGCACCCGCGGGTGCCAGGTGGCATGCACGTAGCCGAAGCCGCACAACCGACCGTCCGGCTCGAGCGAGGCCAGGATCTCCCCACGGATACGCTCGCGCGTGAGCATCGGCAGACTTGCCCACGGCAGACCGCTCACAATCACATCCGCCCGGCTGCAGCCATGGCGCCGCAGAATCGAGCGCAGATGCCCTGCCGAATCGTGGCAGACGGCTGCACCGGGAAACTCCGACGCGAGCCGCGCCGCGTGTCGCGCATCGAGTTCGACGACGATCACCCGAGTACCCGACCGCACGTTGTCCAGCAGGACCCGCGTGATCGCGCCCGTGCCGGCACCAAGTTCGACGACCGTCTTCGCCCGCGCGAGATCGCTGTACCGGAGCACCTCCATCGCCAGTCGCCCGGAGCTCGGGGCCACCGCGCCCACGGTGCGGGGCCGCCGCAGGAATCCGGCGATGAACTGCAGGTGTTCGCGCATCCGCGCAGAGCTGACTTTCCCGTCACTCCCTTGTCGATGCGAATTCACAGCGCGGAGGGCGTTCGCGCCGGACCGAAACCGGTTCAGCTGCGTTCCCGTCCCGGAGCTGCTCCGTTCCCATCGCGGGGACGATAGCCCTTCCCGAAGAGCGGCACGTTCTCGAAGTGGAGGAGCGCCGTCGGCTCGCCCGCCACATGCTCCACCTCCACGATGTCGAAGCGGAACGTCAGCGGCTTCTCCGCCAACTGGGCGATGTACGCCCGGCCCGCCCGGCGCAGCGCCCGTTTCTTGCGGGCGTTCACCGCATGATAACCGCTGACACGCGCGTGCGCTGCGCGCGTCTTCACCTCGACAAAGACGAGCTGTGCGCCGTCGCGGCAGACGAGATCGATCTCGTCCCGGCCGTGCCGCCAGTTCCGCCGCAGGATGGCGTATCCCTTCTTGCGTCGCAGGAACTCGCCGGCGGCCCGTTCGCCCCGCACGCCCACCTCTCCCGCTCGCCCGTTCCGGAGATATCCGGCCAAACGTTCCAACCATTCCCGCAGCATGCCTTCCCGTCTAGCCTCGCCTGCGACGTATTCAATCGCCGAATCGACCGGCACACCGTTTCACTCCGCCGGATGCCGCGCCGCCCCGTAAGCGGGGTGCCCCCCGCCGGCCTGACCGGCGACCCGCGCGCGGCTTGCCTCAGGCGCCCTGCCGCCGCCTGCGCTTCCGGCGCTCCCGGACAACGCCGTCGACCCCGTAACGACCGCCGCCGAGTGTCGCGAGCAGCACAAAAGCGGCCGCCAGCGTCAGCGGGTAGAAGAACGCCGCGGCGCTCGCCAGCGTGCCGCCGCGCACCTCCGACCATCGCGCGACCGCCGCCCCGGCACCGCAGACCGCCAGCGCGAGCGCCGCCCAACGGGTCCAAACACCGCAGACCACAGCTGCACCGCCCGTCGCAACCACCGCCGCCACCACCGCGCCGAGCCATCCGGCCATCGTACGGCCACCGACGAGACCGAAGGAGCCGCCGAGCTCGCGCCATGCCGCCTCACCCGCGGCAAGCTCCGAGGCGCCGTAGAACAGCATGGTCCCGCCTGCGACCACGCGAAACCCGAGCAGCGCGAGGTCGCGCAGTCGCTCGAGAGAGTTGAGCGCGGGCAACATCGGCCACAGGCAAACAGCCAAGGCGGGTGCTCCGGCAAGCGCGAACCCGGCCCCCGCGGACTCCGGCCGCGGGATTTACGCGTCGTTGGCGACCGCCGTACAGCCGAGGAACAGCTCCGGCTCGCACTGCACCGGGCCGGACAGTGTCGCCGCCACTGCATCGAGCATGCGCCGGCTGGTGAACGGCTTCAGCAGCACCTCGCGCACTCCCATGAGCTCGAGTTCGCGGAGATTGGCTTCGGTGCCCTGTCCCGTGGCGACCATCACCCGCAGGTCGGGTTTCGCCCGGCGCAGGGCCCAGATGAGCGTGAAACCGTTCATGCCCGGCATGGCGAGGTCGGTGATCACCAGCCCGATCTCCGTGCGGTGGCGCATGAAAACCCCGAGCGCTTCGCGACCCTCGCTCGCGACCAGCACCTCGTACCCGGCACGTTCGAGGATCTTCCGGCTGAGCGTCAGGATCTCCTCCTCGTCGTCGACCACGAGGATCCGCCCGATCTCCCCCTCTGCCGCTCGTGCCTCCTCCACCAAACCCGTGGCGGACGCCGCCGCACTGCGCGGGAAGTAGAGGCTGGTCCGAGTGCCGCCGCCGGGCTTCGGCTGGATCCGACCAAACCCGTTGTGGCTGCGCAGCACGCCGGCCACGCGCGAGAGCCCGAGCCCGGCCCCCTGCCCGGAGCCCTTCGTCGTGACGAACGGCTCCCACGCCCGGCTCACCACCTCGGGGTCCATCCCGGGACCGTCGTCCTCGACGCAGATCTCGACAAATTCGCCGGGCTCCGCGTCGAAGAACGCCGAGGCGGGCACTGTATCGATGATCCGGTTATGCACGGAGATGGCGATGTTGCCGCTGTCGGACATCGCGTCGCGGGCGTTGAGCAGCACGTTGACGATCGCCTGATGGATCTCGGCGGGATCGCCCACGATCGACCAGAGATTTGCCGGCAGCTCCGCCCGCACGCCCAGGCCCGGAGGGAAGATCTCCGCCGCCAAGCGCGCCACTTCGCGCACCAGATAACGCGGCTGCAGCTCCATCTCGCAGTTCTCGCTTCCGCGGGCGAACGTGAGCACCTGCCGGATCACGGCCGCACCGCGTTCCGCGCTGTGCTCGATCGAACGCACGAGCTCGCAATTCTCCTCCGAAAGGTCCTGCTCGCCGAGGATGTTCGCCGCCATGGTGATGGGGGAAAGGATGTTGTTCAGGTCGTGCGCGATGCCGCCGGCGATCGCGGCGAACAATTCGTGCCGTTGCGCCGCCGCCAACCGCTCGGGAGTCTCGGTGGCCGCCGAGGTCTCCACCTGCCGCGCCACGACGTAGAGCGGGGCGCCGCCCGTGCGCGCAAACTCCCCGATGCAGAGCTGGTGCAACGGGCCGCCCTCGGCGCCCGGCGCGCTGCCGCGCCAGATCCGGCCGGTGTTGAGCACCCCGTGGACTTCGCTCCAGCGATCCTCCCCCGGCGACCAGAGCGTCGCCCGCCCCTGCGCCACCTGCCGGGCCGTGAGCCCGGCCAGCCCGCGGTAGGCCGCGTTCGTCCAGCGGAGCACGCCATCGCGGTCGGCCACCGCGAGCGCGATCGGCGCCGCGGTCATTGCATCGTCGAGCCAATGCACACGCTCGAGGGCGCGCCGCTGCTCCGCGGCCGCGCGGTACCGCACGATCTCCCGTTCGAGCAGCGAAGGAAGGAGGGGCAGCACCTCGGTGAAGACGACCGACGCCACCCCGGTCTTGGCGATCTCCAACAACGACGACACGCCGGCCGCACTTGCGACCAACAGCACCGGCAACAGCGGATCGCGCCGGTGCAGCTCCGCCAGCGCCTCGATCTGGCGCAGGGTGGGAACGTGGGCCGTGAACAAGACCGCCGCGCAACCGCCCTTCTCCAACTCCCGCACGGTCTCCGCCATGTCCCGGACCAGCACAAGCCTCGGCCCGCCTTTCCGCCCCTTCAGGACGCGGCTGAGCGGCTTGAGCTCCGCAGCACGGTTGGCCAGAACAAGGACTTTGCTCGGGGTAGACACAGTAGGAACCACCCACGGCGCAACTCTGGGGGCAACGACCACGCCGTGGGCGGCAAACGTGGGCCGCCGTGATTTCTTATCAACTGCACGGCCGAAATTTTCCGGGCTTTTATTTTCTCCACCCGCGGGAGGGTCCGCCGCCCGCCCGCCACGACCGGCCAATCCGCCGGGCCCAGACGATCCACACCGGGCCGCCGCCTCGGCACCCGCCGCTCAATGCTCCAGCATCCGCACCCGTTTGTGCCGCAGCGGAAACTGCAGGGTCACAACAGTCCCCACGCCCTCGCGGCTGTCGATGCCGATCTGGCCGCCGTGGTCACGCATGATCCGGTGGACGATCATCATCCCGAGCCCGTGGCCGCCTTTCTTCGTCGTGTGGTAGGGTTGGAACAACCGCGCCATCTCCTCCTGCGGGATGCCACTGCCGGTGTCGCCGAAGAGCAGATAGACGTTCTCGTCGTCGCGGCGCGACCGTACGCGCAACGAGCCGCCGGGCTGCATCGCCTCGCCGGCATTCTTCACGATGTTGAAGAACACCTGTTTGAGCTGGTTGCGGTCGGCGAGGATCACCTGCGGCTCCGCCGGCAGTTGCACATCGACGGCGATCCCGCGGTTCTCGAGCTCGCCGGCCTGGAACCGCAGCACCTCCTCGAGGACCTCGGCCGGATTCACGTCGCTGAAATCCGGCGGCCGGGGGCGGATCGCCTCAAGGAAGTTCGTGATGATGCCGTCGAGCCGGTCGACCTCCTCCTGGCAGATCCGCAACGACTCGCGGGCCGACTCGCCCTCGTCGGACGCCCGCAGCTTCTTCAGCTTCCGCCCGAGCAGCTGGAGATGGATCGTGAGCGAATTCAGCGGGTTGCCCAACTCGTGCGCCACACCGGCGGCGAGCAGCAGGATCGAGTTCACCTTCTCGCTCTCGATGCGCTCCTCGGTCGAAAGCGTCTCCTGGGTGGTGTCGGCGACGATCGCCGTGAACCGCCGCGAGCCGTCCGCCGTCGCCTCGCGGTCGAACGGCACGAAATGCAGCCGCAGGAAACGGCGCTGGGGGTAGTTCACCTCCAGCTCGCGCGTCACCACCTCCGGCCGCGGTCCGCTGCGCTGCAGCGTCGCCTCGAGCGTCTGCCGCAATCCCGGGAACACCCGCCAGAGCTGCGCGCCGACGAGGGCGCCCTCGGCCAACCCCAGCAGCCGCGCGGCCGCCGCATTGCCATACTCGATGGTGCCATTGTCCGCGATCACCAGCACGCCCTCCTGCACGGTGTTCAACACCGCCTCCAGCAGGCCGCGCTCGCGCGCGAGGCGTTGCACCAGGCTGGTCAGGCCGGCGGAATCAAGGTGGTCGAGCCGACCGAGCAGACGATCGAGGGGGGTGAGTTTCTTCGCCACGGCGCCTCGTTACTGCGGATCCGCGCCCTGTTTTCAACCCTGCAGGCGCGGCCGGCCCGCCGCCCCGGCCGGGGCGCTACTCCGCCGCCCCGACCTCAAGATCGCCGAAAAGCCCGAGCTGCCCCACGACGTCCCGCCGTTTGTCCTCGAGGAACGAGCGCACGAACTTGTCGCGGTGCTGGAAACAACGGCCGAGGCGCAGCAACGCCGCGCGGTGCTCGTCGGTGCCGTAGCCCTTGTGCGTGGCGAAACCGTACCCTGGATACTCCGCACACAGCGCGACCATCGCACGGTCGCGCGTGACCTTCGCCGCGATCGACGCCATCGCGATGCAGAGCGACCGGGCGTCGCCGTGCACGACACCATCATGCGGATACGGGAAGCCGCGCAGCTTCACGCCGTCGATCAACACCCGACAGTTCACCGTGGGCTGGAAGGCCGCCAACGATTCGGGAGCGGAGAACAGGTCCGGTTCCTCCCGCTGTCGGAACACCTCCGGCGGATAGATCATCTCGAGCGCGCGCCGCATCGCCAGCTTCGTCGCGCCGAGGATGTTCAACGTCTCGATCTCGCCGACCTCCGCCCGCCCCACGCCGAGCACGATCGCGCCCTCCGCGGCGAGCTGCTGCAGCTCCGCGAACAGCCCCTCCCGCGCCTCCGCGGTGAGCTGTTTGGAGTCGTTCACCTTCGAGGCGCGCGCCTGCACCCAGCGCCCCTCGAGGAAGTCGCGGCCCACGCGTACCGCACCGGCAACGACGGGGCCCGCGAGCGCGCCGCGGCCCGCCTCGTCCACGCCGATGAGCGTGTCGAAGCCGGTGATCTGCTTCAGGTCGAAGCCGCGAAGTTGGCGACGCTTGGCCATCGGTCAGGCGGTTGAAGAACGGCTGGAGTGCGCCGCAGCGGTCCCGTTCCCCGGATACGGGGGCCCGCCCGTCGTCGCCCGCGCCCTCACCATTTCCCCCATTCCGTCCGGTCCGCCGGGCGCGGCAGCGGGAGCTCGTCGAGCTTGCCCGCCTCGCTCACGACCTCGTAGGCGGTGCGAAAATGGAGCTTCGCGAAATCGCGCAGCGCCGGCGCGCCGAACCTCCGGATGATCTCGTGCGCCTGCGCCTTCACCTGGGCGCTCGCGCCTTTCTGCAACTTGTCGCCGAATCGTTGCGACAGGGTGTTCATCTCCCGCACGAAGGCCGCGCGCGCCACCACGGACGCCGCCGCAACGACCGGGTCCTCCTCCGCCTTCGTGCGCATCTGCAGGTCGAACGCCGCCGTCGCCTTCTTCGCGAACTCGCGTTGCACGAGCGGCTGTTCGGAGAACTGGTCCAGCAGGCCCCACGGCACCCATTTCTTGTTCAGCGCCGCATTCAGGGCCGTGGCGTGTTGCCAGGCGAGCAGGCGGTTGAGGTTGGCTCCCGGGCGGCCCATCAGCTCGTTGTACTTCGTCATCCCGCAGTAGCAGGTTTCGACGACCACGCCCGGCGTGGAGCGGATCAGCTCGTCGAGCTTCACGATCTGCGAATCGGCGATCTTCTTGCTGTCCTTCACGCCGGCTGCGATCCACGCGTCGATCGCGGGTTTCTCGGCGACCACCGTCGCGGCGATGACCGGCCCGAAGAAGTCGCCCTTGCCGCTCTCGTCGAGCCCCGCATGCGCCGTGAACCACTCCGGGTGCAGCACCGCGTCGTAGCCGAGCTTCGCCACGCCGGTGATCTCCGGCTCGACCACGTTCTGCACGAAGTCCTCGGTCCCCTTCCCCGCCACGACCACCTTGCCGCTGGTGTAGGCGCTCACGTTGCAATCCGGGCCCTTGAAGGCGAAATGCGTGTAGGCGACCTCGAACGGCTCCCACGACTTCGCCTCGCAGGCCGCACGAAGCTTGTTCAGCTGCGTGTCGTCGAGCTTGATCGTGTAGGTGCTGAGCTTCTTGGGAGCGGCCGGATCGCCGCTGTTCTTCTTCGCCATGGTCGAGGCCCGCCAGCTAGGAGCAAACAGCCGCAAAAGAACAGCCGGCATTTCGGGCGAGAAGGCCGGCTCCGCCGGCGCACGGGCCGCCCGATCCACGCCTCCGGGAAACAGAACGGCCGCGGACGATGCCGCGGCCGGAGATTACTGGGGCGATGGGAAAGTATCAGAAGCCGCGCAGCGACTCGGGCGAGACGACCTTGTCGATGTCGAGCAGCGTCTTGATCGCGCCCTTCACCTTGGCCATGCCCATCAGATAGGCGGTGTCGACCTTGGCGCCGAACTCCGGCGTCTCCTCGATCTCACTCTCGTTCAGGTTGATCACCTCCTCCACGGAATCGACGATCATGCCGAGGGTGATGTCGTGCTCCCCGGCCATCACGCGCACCACGACAATGCAAGTGCGCTCGGTGGCCTCGGCGGCCTCGAGTCCGAACTTCAGTCGCAGGTCGATGACGGGAAGCACCTTGCCGCGAAGGTTGATGACTCCCTTCACATACGGGGGCATCTGCGGCACGGGAGTGATCTTCAGGAAGCGGATGATCTCGCGCACCTTCAACACGTCGACCCCATAGGATTCGTTGCTGAGGGAGAACGTGAGGTATTTGCCGGTGCGGCTCTTGGCCTTGGTGGCGGGGGCGGTGGCGGTTTCGGCGTCCATGGCGAAAGGTGTTGGCGTGAGTTGGGCGCAACAGCGCGTCGTCCTATAACGGTCTTCCGCCCGTGGACTTTAGCTTGGCGTAGTAGGGAGTTCCGCCCGCTTGCCCCCTTGGCGGCGGGCGCCAAGCCCGGGTGATCCCCTCGCCAAGACGCAAGAAAGGCCGGTCTTGCGACCGGCCTTTCCAGGAAAGTGGTGGAGCCGAGGGGGTTCGAACCCCTGACCTCCGCAATGCCATTGCGGCGCTCTTCCAACTGAGCTACGACCCCTCTCGAAAAAACGAGAGGCGAGAGAATCGAGTCGGCCTCCGCGAACGCAAGGAGTTTTTTCGAGGAAATCGCGCGCCGCACGCCGGGCCCGCGCGGGGCCCAGCCAAAGGCGCTCGACGCCCGGTCCGCCCCCCGTAACCTCGGGCACGCCCTTCCTCCCATGGCCGACTCCGCTCCCCTGCTCAGCCCCGCCCAACGCAAGGTCGTCGCGTTCGCCACGGCGTTCGCCGCCGCCACGGTCATCGTGCTGCTCCTGGGGTTGTTGGTCTTCGGCCTCGGTCGCGCGCTGGCGTTCTTCTCGGGCGTGATCTGGCCGCTGGCCGCCGCCGGGATCGTCGCGCTGATCCTCCGGCCGGTGGTCGACCTGCTCGAACGCCGCCTGCGGGTCGGGCGCATCACCGCCGTGATCGTCCTCTACGGCCTGTTCGTGGCCGCGGTGAGCGGCTTTGTCCTGGCGATCGCCCCGGCCGTGGTCGCACAGGCGGCGGATTTCGCCGCCGCCGTACCCAAACTTTGGCTTCAAGCCTCGGAGTACGCCGAGAAGCACTACCCGGAGTGGATCGCCTACGGCCGCGTGCATCTCCAGAATCCGGCGGTGAAACAGTTCGTCGACGGCGTCGCGGCGCAGGTGCAGGAGCTGTTCGCCGGGATGATGCCGGGCGTGAAGTCCGCCGTCAGCGGGCTGCGCGGCGCGGTGAGCTTCGTGCTCGGGCTGGCGCTGGTGCCGGTGTATCTCTTTTTCTTCCTGCGTTCGACGGGCGATCTGTTCGTGCAGGTGCGCAGCATGCTCTCGTTCCTGCGGGAGGACCTGCGTGACGACCTGGTCTTCCTCGCGCGCGAGTTCGTCGCGATCGTGGTGGCGTTCTTCCGCGGGCAGCTGCTGATCGGGCTGATCATGGGCGCGCTCTACGCCCTCGGCTTCACGCTTGTGGGCCTGCGCTTCGGCCTCGTGATCGGCCTCGCGATGGGTTTTTTGAACATCGTCCCCTACCTCGGCACGATGCTCGGCCTGGCGATCGCCCTGCCGCTCGCCTTCCTCGGCGAGGACGGCGGACTCTGGCTGGCCGGCGCGGTGCTCGCGGTCTTCACGGCGGTACAGGCGGTCGAGGGCTGGGTGCTCACCCCGCGCATCATGGGGCACCAGACCGGTCTGCATCCGGTCGCGGTGATCGTGGCGATCGTGTTCTGGGGCACCGCGCTCAACGGCGTGCTCGGCATGATCCTCGCGATTCCGCTGACCGCCTTCTTCGTCACGGTCTGGCGCCTCGCGAAGTTCAAATACCTCCCGCAACCCCAGGCCGCCGGGAAATCCGGCTGACCCGCGGCGTCTACAACCCGAGACTACGGCGGATCTCGGTGCGGGCGTTGGCCGGCACGGGCACGAAGCCCGCCTGCTCCAGCACCTGCGCCGCCTCGTCGCCGTACAACTGCGCCAGCACCGGTCGGAGTTCGGCGATCCGCGTGCGATCAAAGGCGACGTAGAACGGCAGCCGCAACGGATAGTCCCCGGTGTGGACATTCTCCGGCGTGGGGCCGAAGGGCACGTCCTTGGCGTCCGCGGTGCGGGCGACCAACAGGACGTTCACACCCGCATCCGGCGGGAGCGGACGCAGGAAGAGCCCGATGCAGTTGTCGTCCACCCGCAGCTTGTGGACGAGTTCGTCGGGATCCGCCTGTTCGACGATCGTCGTGCGCAACTGCGGCTTCGAGAGCGCCGCGTGGCGGAAGATGTCGATCCCGACCGAGGCGGGATCATCGACGCAGTTGAGCGAGATCCGTTTCTCGGCCCACGCGCCCTGGGCGCCGAGGTCGCCCCAACGACGCAGATTGAGGGGCTCGCGGTCGCCGAAGGCCCCGGCGAGCTGGGCCAACGTGGCGCTCCGCACCGGGTTCTGCGGATTCACCGCGAACACAACCACCTGATACGCCAGGGGCAGCAGCTGGAAGTCCTTCTCCGGAAGCGCCTCTTCGGGCGCGAAGACGACGATCGCCAGGTCGCAATGGCCGGCCCGCACGGCGTCGAGCCCGGCGCGGCTGCCGGCAAGCTCCACACGCAGCAGCCGCCCGTCGGCCAGCGCGCGCCCGCCCCAGGCGGGTTCCAAGGCCGGCCGCAGGAGATCGGACCCGCCGAGCGTCACATCGGCCGCCGCCGCCGGAAGCACAGCGGCCAGCGCCAAGACGGGAAGGACATGGCGACGGAAAAACGCGAACATGATGCGGCGCCGAGGGCAGCAGCGATTCCGGGACGACGCGAGTGCAAAGCGGACCAGCGCCCGTCCGCTCCCCGCATCCTCTTGCTGGATTCACGGGGGGCCGGCTCCGTCTGGATGGGACGGCCGCTCAACCGCGGTCGGTCACGTCGAGCTCGGGCCACTGCGCCAGCTTCCGGTGCAGGGTGCGCCGGCTGATGCCCATCAGCTTCGCCGCCTGGGTGCGGTTGCCGCGGGCCTCCATCAACGCCTGCCGCAGGAGCCGTTTCTCGTTCTCCTCGACCGAAAGCGGCGGCGGCACGGGGGCGCCGGGGGTGGCCGGAAGCGTCGGGGCGAAGC
>JAEZSJ010000205.1 GCA_023443985.1 Verrucomicrobiota bacterium
GACGAGGACGGGGCACGGGGGCTGGCCGGCCGCGAGGCGGAGGGGGCGGCCGGCGGAGGCGGGCGGGGGCGCGGAGGCGGGGCCGGCACAGGCGCCCACGCGCAGGGTGGCGGTGAACACGCTGCCCTGTCCCTCGACGCTGCGGACGGTGATGTCGCCGCCCATCATGCGGGCGAAACTGCGGCTGATGACCAGGCCCAGACCGGTGCCGGAGCCGGCCTTGCGGCCGGCGGCGGTCTGCTCGAACTGCTGGAAGAGGTGGTCGAGTTCGTCGGGGGCGATGCCGGGGCCGGTGTCCTCGACCTCGGCGCGGAGCAACCAGTGTTCGTTGTCCTCCCGCAGGGCGTGCAGGCGCAGGGCGATGCGCCCGTGTTCGGTGAACTTCACGGCGTTGCCCAGGAGATTGACGAGGATCTGGCGGATCTTCCCCTCGTCGCCGACGACCTGGAGGGGGAGGCGGGAGACTCCTTCGAAGGCGAGGAGCACGCCGTGGGCGGCGGTGCGCGGGGAGAACAGCGCGTAGAGGTCGCGGGCGAGGATGCGCAGGTCGCAGGGGCCGAGCTTGAGGGTGGCGCGTTGGGCTTCGATCTTGGAGATCTCGAGGACGTCGTTGAGGAGGGCGAGGAGGTACTCGCCGTTGCGGTCGACGGTCTGGAGGCGCTCGCGCTGGGCGGGGGTGATGGCGGGGTCGCGGAGGAGGAGCTGGGTGAAGCCGAGGATGGCGTTCATCGGCGTGCGGATCTCGTGCGACATGTTCGCGAGGAACACGCTCTTGGCGCGGTTCGCGATCTCGGCCTGCAGCTTGGCGGCCTGGAGTTCGGCGAGGCGCCGGTGCTCGGTGACGTCGAGGCAGGTGCCCTCGAAGTAGAGGAGGTGGCCGGCGGCGTCGTTGACGGTGCGGCCGGAGAGGAGGACCCAGAACGAATGGCCGTCCTTGTGGCGCGCCTGGTATTCGTACGTCTCGACGCGGCCGGTCGCGGCGAGGGACTGGAGGATGTTCAGGCGGTCCTGCGGGTCGGCGTAGACCTCGGTGTCCATGTCGGTGACGGAGGCGACCATCTCGGCGGGGGAGGCGTAGCCGTGCATGCGCGCCATGGTGGGGTTGACGGCGAGGTAGCGGCCGGCGGGGGTGCTGCGAAAGATGCCTTCGAGGGCGTTCTCGAAGATGCCGCGGTAGTTGGCCTCGCTCTGTTGGACGGCCTGGGCGGCGAGCTTGTGCTGCGTGATGTCGACGCAGGCGCCCTCGTAGTAGAGCACCTCGCCGGAGGCGGAGCTGACGCGGTGGGCGTTGAGGAGGATCCAGAGCAGATGGCCGTCGCGATGGCGTGCCTGGGTCTCGAAGTTGTCGATCCGGCCGGTGTCGGTGAGCCGGCGGAGCACGTGTGCGCGGTCCTCGTGGGCGGCGTAGAGCTGTGTTCCGATGTTGGTGACGGAGGCGACCATCTCGGCCGGGGAGCTGTAGCCGAAGAGCTGGGCGAAGGCCGAGTTGACGGAGAGGAGGCGGCCCTCCGGCGTGGTCTGGAAGATGCCATCGAGGGCGTTCTCGAAGATGGCCCGGTACTTCGCCTCGCTGTCGCGCAGGGCCTGTTCGGCGCGCTTGAGCTCGGTGACGTCGAGCATGACGCCTTCGAGCGCCTCGAGTCGGCCGTCGGGCGTGAAGATGCCCTGGCCCTGTTCGGCGACCCAGACCTCGGTGTCGGTGCGGGTGTGCACGCGGTAGACGAGGCGGTAGGGGATGTGCGCAGCGAGGCAGCGTTGGACCTCGGTCCAGATCTCCTCGCGCTGCGCCGGCGGGATGATCTGGGTGAAGTCGGCCCGCCGGTTGAGGAACTCCTCGCTGGGGACGCCGAGCAGGGCCCGGCAGCCCTCGCTGACGAACTCGACGGTCCAGTTCCGGTCGTTGGCGCAGCGATAGGTGACGCCCGGAAGGTTGGCGACGAGGGTGCTCCAGCGGCGCTCCTTCTCCCGGAGCGCCGCTTCGGCCTGTTTGCGCCCGGTGATGTCTTGGGCGAAGCCGATAAGGCGCACGACGGGCGCGCCCTCGGCGGGGATGACCGGCACGAGACTGGTCGCGAAGCTATGGAGGCCGTCGGGCGTGAGGATGTCCTGCTCGAGGTCGATGGGCTGGCGCTCCTGCACGCAGCGGCGGTACTGGGCGACGAGCAGGTCCGCCGACTCCGGCGGCAGGATGTCGTGCGGGGTGTGGGTGCCGGAGCGGAACAGCGCGACGGGCATGCCGTGCCTGAGGGCGCTGTCATTGATGCTCTCGTACACAAAACGGCCGCCGGGTTCCACGCGGACCGTGAAGACGGTGTCGCTGGTGTGGTCGACAATCTCGCGGAGGCGGGCCTCGCTCTCGCGCAGGGCGTCGGCGGCGGCGCGTTGCGCGGTGACATCGGCGACGATGGACAGGCGCATCGCCTCCCGGCCGAGGACGATGTTGCGGGCCGAGAACGAGCCGACGACGATGGTGCCATCCTTGCGGCGGAGGCGGGTCTCGAGGTGGTCGTAGTGGCGCGCCCCTTTTCGGAACAGGAGGATGGCCGAGGCTTCGGCGGGCTCGGCCCAGAGGCCCAGTTCCTCCGGGGTACGACCGACGACCTCGGCCCGGGAGTAGCCGAAGAGGCGTTCGAACTCGGGGTTGACCTCGATGAAGCGGTCGTCGGAGCGGGAGGTGAGGCTGATGGCGTCGGGGACCAGGAGAAAGATATGGGCGAAGCGTTGCTGGCTCTCGAGGAGGGCGGCCTGGGCCTGCCGGCGCTCGGTGACATCACGGCAGTTGAGGACGATGCCGCCGATGCCGGGATCTTGAATCCAGTTCATGCCGACGGTCTCGATCGGCACCCAGCGGCCGTCCTGGTGACGCTGGCGGTACTCCGCGCGGTAGGAGATGCCGGGGCGGCCAGCGACAGCGTGCCGATGAATGGCCTCGGTCGTGGCGCGGTCGTCGGGATGGATCTGGTCGAGAATGCCCTGCCCGACAAGTTGGGCGGGGGCGAAGCCGAGGATGTGCTCGACGGGGCCGTTGGCCGAGAGGATCGAACCGGCGGCGTCGATGACGAGCGTCAGGTCGTTGGAGTTGAGGAGGAGGCGCTGGAGGCGGTTCTCGCTCTCGCGCAGGACGGCCTCGGCGCGCTTGCGCTCGGTGAGGTCGAGGATCGTGACGATCCGGTCGCTGCGCGGGTCGGCGGGGTCGATCGGCGTGCTCTTGAGCAGGACCTGGATGAGGGTCCCGTTCTTGCGGCGGTGGACCGTCTCGACGGAGCGCGGGGTGGGCCCCACCGGGGGGGCGTACAGGATACGGCCGGCCTCCACGTAGCTCTCGTCGTCGGTGTAGAATAGGCGCGGAGACCGGCCGATGAGTTCGTGCTCGGCGTAGCCGAAGAGCTCGACGATGCGGGAGTTGACGCGGCGGAAGCTGCGGTCGTGGAGCACGGCGATGCCGACCGGGGCGGCCAGAAACAGGCTGCGCATCTCCTGCTCGCTGCGCTGCAGGGACTCCTGCGCCGAGCGCTCGGCCCGCAGGCGGGCGAGTTCGCCCTCGGCCCGCAGTTGCTGCTCCCGCGCCAAGGCGAGGCCGGCCTCCTCGGCCTGCCTGCTGTGGCGCAGCAGCCGGTCGACGAGGAGGCCCACGATGGCGACAACGGCGCCGCAGGTGAGCACATAACCGACGGCCTTGTCCGCCCAGAACGCGGCGGTCGTGCTCCCGGGCACCGGCACATCGCCGGCGAGCGGCAGCAACCCACTGGTCCACCCGTAGGCGGCGAGTCCATACCAGAGCAGCCCCAGGCCGAAGGTGAAGAGAAGCAGTCGCCGGCCAAAGAGCGCGCCGGCGAGCAGCACGGCGAGCACCAGGTACAGGTTGGTATGCGTGGTGCCGGCGCGGAAGAGCAGGGAGGCGGCCGCGAGGGAGTGGAAGAACAGCCCGAGGGCGGCACAACGCACGACCGAGCGGCCCCGGCGCCAGAGCGCGGCGGCGAGCACGATCAGCTGCACCGCGCCGTAGAAGAACACCTTGGGCTCGGTCCAGCGGAACGCCGGATCCTGGGTCGCGTTGAGCGCGATCAGCGCGCTGCCGAAGACCATCGCGATCCAGAGCCAGACATCCAGCAATGGTTGGCGGACATCATCGGGGACGCGCAGGCGCAGGCCGAAAGGATGGCGGGGCGCGACGGGCGAGGGGATGGACTGGGGCGGGGCTGGAGGCACGGCGTGGCGGCAGCGGCGACGGGCAGGATCGTATCCGAATGTGTTTCCGCTGCCAATCGGCATTCAGCCGCGCCGGGCCGGGCGCGGTCGGCCGGAGCGATTCAGCTCGGGCCGGCCCCCCGCCGCCGGCGCGCCTCGGCGATGCGGGCGGCGATCGCGGGTGCACGCCTGCGCCGCCCCGGGT
>JAEZSJ010000210.1 GCA_023443985.1 Verrucomicrobiota bacterium
CGCACCAAGGCGATCTCGCAGGTTTGCGGCTACCTGATCCTCGAGAACGGCATCTACCTGTTCGGCCTGCTGCTCATCCACGCCACGCCGCTGCTCGTCGAGGCCGGTATCCTTCTCGATCTTACAGTTGGCGTGTTCGTGATCGGGATCATCGTCGACCGCATCCAGCGGGCCTTCGACTCGCTCGACACCCGCAAACTCACCGTCCTACGCGAATGAAAGAGCTGCTCCTCGTCATAGTCCCCTTCGCCGGTGCGGCGCTGGCGACGTGCTGGCCCGGCGAGAAGTCGCGGCCGTGGCTGCTGCCGGTGTTCGGCGCGGCGCACGCCGTGCTCGCGCTCTGGCTGCTCGCGGCGCCGCCGGCGGAGCCGTTCGGGTCGTGGTTCGGCTTCGACCCGCTCGCTCGGGCCGTGCTGCCGGCGGTGTCGTTGTTGTTCCTGCTCTGCGCCGTGTACGCGGTGGCCTATCTCCAGGCGCGGGCGGAGCGGCGAAACCGCGTGTTCGTGGCGCTGCTGCTCGCGCTGCTCGCATTGCTCAGCGCCGGGCACATGGCGAGGCATCTCGGCCTGCTCTGGATCGCCACGGAGGGCGTGACCCTCGCCGCGATTCCGCTCCTGCATTTCAACGGCACGCCGCGGGCGTACGAGGCGACCTGGAAGTATCTGCTCGTGGGCGGCACGGGCATCGCCCTGTCGCTGCTGGGCTCGTTCTGCCTCGGGTACGCCTCGCTCCACGCCGGCGGCCCGAACGCGGGCGACCTCACCTTCGAGGCGCTCGTCGCCACGGGCACGGCCCTCACCCGGCCGTGGATGCTCGCGGCCTGGGTGCTGATCCTCGCCGGCTACGGCACGAAGATGGGCCTGGCGCCGATGCACACCTGGAAGCCGGACGCCTATGGCGAGGCGCCGGGCATCGTCGGCGCGCTGCTCGCGGGCGGGGTCACGACGGTGGCCTTCACCGCCATCCTGCGCGTGCGGGCGGTGGTCGCGGCGGCGGGCGACGGCGCGGTCGCGGACCGCACCTTGATCGCGATCGGGCTGTGCTCGCTGGTGGTCGCGGCGCTGTTTCTCCTCGGGACGCGCGACTTCAAACGCATGCTCGCGTACTCGAGCGTCGAACACATGGGCATCCTCGCCCTCGCCGCCGGCTTCGGTGCGGCGGGTCTGTGGGCGGCGCTCTTCCATGTGTGGGGCAACAGCCTCACGAAGGGCGCGCTCTTCCTCAGCGCCGGCAACATCCGGCGGGCCGCGGGGGCGCGCACGATCGACGAGGTGGGCGGCATGGCGGCGCTCACGCCGGTCTCGGCGGGGATCTTTGTCGCGGGCGTGTTCGCCGTGACGGCGCTGCCGCCCTTCGGGCCGTTCTTCAGCGAGCTCCAGGTGCTGCGGGCGAGCTTCGGCTCCGGGCACGCGCCGGCGGGCGTGGTCTTTCTGCTGTGCCTGCTCTTCGCGTTCTTCGGGCTGACGCGGGTGACGTTTGCGATCGTCGACGGGCGGCCGCGGGTCGCCTCGCAGACCGCGGGGCGGATGTTTCCCGAGACCGCCGGCGTGCTGGTGCCGCCGTTGGTGCTGATGGCGCTCTCGCTCTGGCTGGGACTCGCACTGCCCGAGGTGCTCCGCACGGCGTGGACCGAGGCGGTGGCCCAGATCCATTTCGCGCCATGAGGACGACACCAACAGCAGCCGGGGAAGGAGCCCAGCCGGCGAGCGGGGCGGGTGCTCGGCCCACAGTGGACCGCGTTGCGGCCGGCGGCCCGGCGCGCCGCCTCCGGCTCCAGGAAATGACCCTCTCATGAGTGCCGACGACACCCTTGTCCCGCTCGCCAACGCGACTTCGATCCCCTGGTCCGAGGTGCCGGAGTGGCCCGTGCCCGCCTTCGTCGAGGAGGTCGCGGCGGCGCTGGAGCGCGGCGGGCGTTTGTGCGCCTGGTTCGGCGTGGCCGAGTCGGCGGCGGGGCAGGGCGCGGTGCGGTTTGTCGCCGTGGTCGCGTTCGACGCCGAGAACACGCTCGCCGTGGGCCGGAGCCGGCCGTTCACCGGCACGGCGTATCCGGCGCTCACGGCGCTCAACGACCAGGCGCATCTTTTCGAACGCGAGGTGTGGGAGCAGTTCGGCATCGAGCCCGTGGGGCATCCCTGGCTCAAGCCGGTGCGCCGCACCGAGGGCACCGCGCCCGCCAACGGCAAGTTCTTCCGCGTCGACGGCGGCGAGATCCACGAGGTCGCCGTCGGCCCCGTGCACGCGGGCGTGATCGAACCGGGCCATTTCCGTTTCCAGTGTGCCGGCGAGGAGGTGATCCACCTCGAGATCGCGCTCGGCTACCAGCACCGCGGCATCGAACGCGCGTTGGTCGGCGGACCGCACCGCGCGACCATGGCGCAGATGGAGACCGCCTCCGGCGACACCACCATCGGACACGCGACCGCGTATGCGACGGTGCGGGAGGCGCTCGCTGGCGGCGAGGCGCCGCTGCGGGCGCAATGGCTGCGCGCCATCGCCCTCGAACTCGAGCGCCTCGCCTGCCACACCGGCGACCTCGGCGCGCTGGCGGGCGACGTGGCGTTCCTGCCGACCTCCTCGGCCTGCGGAAAGATCCGCGGCGATTTTCTCAACCTCACCGCGCTGCTCTGCGGCAACCGTTTCGGCCGCGGGCTCGTGCGTCCCGGAGGTTGTCGCCATGATCTGGAGTCGGAGCGCGCCCGGACGATGCTCGCCCGGCTCGAGACCCATCTGGCCGACGCCGAGCAGGCGGCGACGTGGCTCTGGGATGCCGCCTCGGTGCGCGCCCGCTTCGAGAACGTCGGCTGCGTCCACCCGCAGCAGGCCGCAGCGATCGGCATGGTCGGCCCGGCGGCGCGGGCGAGCGGACTCGTGCGCGACGTGCGCTACGACCACCCGGCCGGCTGGCACCGTTTCGCGCAGGCGCCGGTGGCGGTGTGGTCGGGCGGCGACGTGCTCGCCCGCGCCCGCGTGCGCTGGCTGGAGATCCAGCGCTCGGGCCAGTTCCTCCGCGAGCAGATCGTCGCGCCGCCCGAGGGCGGGATCCGCGAGGAGCTCGCACCTGCGGCGCCGGACACGCTCGCCGTGGCGCTGGTCGAAGGCTGGCGCGGCGAGGTCTGCCATGTGGCGTTGACGGACGCCGCCGGCCGCTTCCGTCGCTACAAGGTGGTCGATCCGTCGTTCCACAACTGGACCGGTCTCGCACTCGCCCTGCGCAACCAGGCGATCTCCGACTTCCCGATCAACAACAAGAGCTTCAACCTCTCGTACTGCGGCTTCGACCTGTGAAGCGCCGCGCGGCCGACGAACACGGAAACCGGACGACAGAAGGCAACGAAGAGAACGAAGGAAACCCGAATGGTGAAAGCCTACACCGCCGTGATTGCGCAGCGTTTCTCCCCGACGCGCATCGGCGCAACTGTGCTGATGCTCTCCGTGTGGTTCGCCGGATGTCAGGCAGCTGCCACGCCGCAGGAGCCG
>JAEZSJ010000252.1 GCA_023443985.1 Verrucomicrobiota bacterium
CGCCACGATGACGCGTCGTGGACGGCCACCGAAGTGGCCGGCCTGCAAGTCCAGGAAGTCGCCCACGAAGGCGCACGTTTGATCGTCGTGCGCCAGCACATCGCGCAGCGCCCGCACGGCGGCGGCAAGCGCCTGCTCGAAGTGCCCGGCTACAAGTTCCAAGCCCTGCGCACCAACCTGCCCGCCAGCGTGAATGCCCTGGCGGTGTGGCGCCGCTACAACGGGCGGGCCGACATCGAGAACCGCATCAAGGAGCTCGGCGCCCAGTTCGGCCTCAAGGGCCTGTGCTGCCGCTCGTTCTGGGCCACCGAGGCCGCGTGCCATCTGGCCATCACCGCCTATAACCTGTGCGTCGGGCTCCAGCGACGCCTGGGCACAGCGCAGCGCGCCGAACTCCACAGTCTGCGCCGACGCCTGTTTGGCTGCGCGGCGGTCTTCAGCCGCGCCCAAGGCCAGGCCACCCTCAAACTCGCCGTCTCCGGCATACGCGCACGCCAGTGGTGGCGCGCTCTGCTCCAACACTTTGCCCGCGACCAACCCGACTGCGATGCAGTTGACGGCCTCTCCGCCAGATCCGCCCACTTCGCCTTCACTCCACCAACTTCATCTGCATGAGTCCGGCTCAGGGTTGCGCGGCCGGGGCGGACCCGCTGGAACCCGGAGCGGCCGCGGTAGCCGCGGTGGGCGGGGCGAGCATCCTCGCGCGCAGGGCGGCGCCGTCGAGGTTCGTCAGCAGCTCGACGAGATTCGGATACCAGCGGGCGTGATAGCCGTAGCCGCCGTGGCGGAACTCGTCGATGGCGGCTGCGGACGACCAGCCTTGGAAGACGATCCGGTAGGCGGCGACGAACACCCCGGTGCGATCGCTGCCATGCCAGCAATGCACGACGACCGGCTTCGGCGCAGCGTGGAACTGCCGCAGGGCGGCGACGAGCAGGTCCTCGGTGACCTGTCCTGCGTCCATGGGCTGGGCGAGCAACTGGAGGCCCGCCGCGGCGAACGCATCGGGATCGCGGTGGTGTTTGCGGAGATTGAGCACGGAGCGGATCCCCAGCGCTTGGAGGTCGGCGACGTCGCCGGTCGACGGTTGTTCGCAGCGGTAGAGCTCATCGCTGACGCGGTAGGCGTTTTCGAGCGAGCATCCGATGATCGGGGTGGCCCACTCGGCGGGGCGGGGGCGCGGCGCCGCATCGGCGGGTGTGAAGAGGGCGAGGGCGAGGGCGACGGCGAGCAGAAGGCGGTGGGTCACAGCGCGGACGTTGAAGTGACCGCGGCGTTTGCGCGAGCCTGCGCACCGCCTACCCTCCGCGACCTACCCATGAAACCGCTGTGTGTCCTCGCCATCATGATCCTCTCGCTCCTTGGTCTGCGCTCCGCTGCCGAACCGCTGGAGGTCGGCGCCCCGGTGCCGGCGGTGGTCGGCACCACCGATGCCGGTTCGGCGATCGATCTCGCCCAAGCCGGCAAGTCCGGATTGCTGCTCGTCTATTTCTACCCGAAGGCCGACACGCCCGGCTGCACGGCCCAAGGCTGCAGCTTGCGCGATGCGTATGCCGAGCTCACCGCCCAGGGGGTGCAGGTCGTGGGGGTGAGCACCGACGGCGTGGCGGCGCAGAAGGCGTTTCGCGAGAAGCACCATCTGCCGTTCCCGCTCGTCGCCGATCCCGAGAAGAAGGTCACCGCGGCGTTTGGCGTGCCCACGACGATGGGTTTCGCGGCGCGGCAGGCGTTTCTCTTCAAGGACGGGAAACTCGTCTGGCGCGACCTGAAGGCGCCGACCGAGCAGCAGGCCGCCGAGGTGCTGGCGGCATTGAAGACGCTCTGAAAGGCCGGCGCGGCCGGCCCGGGTTGGCTCAGGCCCGCTTCCGGCGGCGCCAAGCCATCACGCCCAGCGCACCCGCGCCGAGCAGCAGGCCATAGGTCGATGGCTCGGGGACGGGCGAAGCGTCGCCAACCAGGTCCGAGAACTCCACGCGGAAGCCGGTGGCGGACGTGTCCTTGCCGCTTGAGTTTGTGACTTCAAACCTGAACGTATTCACGCCGCCTTGATTCAGATAGCTGTTGTTGGTGGTGCCCTCAGTAATCGCGTAAGCGAGGCCCAAGCTCGAGTAACGGCCCGCGTTGTCGCCGGTTAGCGTGAGCAGGTTCCCATTCAGGTACACGGCGATGCTGTCATCGAACGACATGTCGATGTTGAAGCCCACATTCTGGTAACCCGTCAGATCGAAACTCAACGTGGTCGTGAACGTGCCGATTTCAGGCAGCCGATCGACAGCGAGGTCGCCGTCACGACTCAAGGTGTACCAAGTCGAGGTCGCCGAGTTGTCGGTCCAAGCCCCATTGAAACTCGCCTCCGATGTTGGGGCATAGAGCGCCGACGATGTGCCCACCGTGGGGGCATACAGGGACGAGTAGCCCGCGAGGTAATACTTGCCGGTCTCCGTGGCGCTGCTGCTCAACAACCCGTTGTTGCCGATGTTCCCGGCGAGCGTGTTGACCAGGCCGATCGACTGGTACTCGCTGGCGCCCAGTTGCTGCGCCTGTGCGATGGTGGCGGACACCCCGGCGGTGAGAGCGGCGCAGAATAGGAAGGATTTCGAACTCATGGGAACAGCGTGGTGACCGGTCGTCTCGGCAGAATGGAAACGACTGGTTAAGTCCCCCGGTGGTTCCGCCGTCAACACGGATCTCGGTGCGCGACGCGACCGGGTGTTCGGGCCCCTGTCACACCCGGAACCAGCGCACGGCGGCGGCGGTGGCGGCGGCGCCGAAGCCGGCGAGCGCCGCCAGCGGCGTGACCACCGAGCCGAGATCGCCGCCGAAGCTGATCAGGCGGTGCAGGGCGTCGAGCGCCCACCCCGAGGGAACGCAATGACCGGCGAGGCGCAGCGACTCGGGGGCGAGCTCCAGCGGGAACCAGCAGCCGCCCAGCCCGGCCATCAACAGGCTGACGAGCACGCACACGCCCACGATCCGATCGGGGGCGTCGAGCAGGGAACCGATCAACACCCCGCAGGCCGAGGCGACCCAGGTGAAGACGAGCAGCACGACCAGCACCCCGGGGGCGTTCGCCCCGAGCGGGAGGTGGAAGAACAGCTTTCCGGCGACCAGCAGGAACACGCCTTGCGCGGCGCCGAGCAGCCAGAGCCCGTAGAGCTGGCCCGCGATGAGCTCGCCGCGGCTGATGGGCGCGACCAACAGCCGGCGCAGCACCCCGGAGCGGCGCGCCGCGGCCACCGTGGAGCCGCCGAAGATCAGCAGGTTCATCATCAGGAAGAACACGAGATTGCCCGGCAGCGAGAAACCGACGCCGGTGGGGACCGGGTCGCGGCCGGCAAATCGGGCGTCCAGCGAAACCAGCGGCGCCTTCTCGACGACAGCCCGCAGCCGAGCCTCGTCGGTCGGCCACGTTTCGCCCTGGGTGGAGGCCTCGAGCAGGTGCGCGTTGAGCGCGACGAGCGCGCGCAGGAGGCGCGCCTCGATCAGCATCGCGTCGCCTTGGGCGTCCTCGTTGCCCGGGACCGGCGCGAGCTCGACGTTGGAAGCCTGTTTCGCGAGCACGCGCTCCGTGAAATCCGCCGGGATGCGGACCACGCGCACGGGCTTCACCTTCGGGTGTTGCACCGGATCGTGGCGCCAAAGCCCCTGGGCGCTCAGCACGTCGACGAAGACGATGCCGAGGAAGCCGGTGTCGACGTTCTCGATGCGCACGGGCGGGAAGCGGTTCGAGGCCTCGTTCCCGTAGCGGATCTGCTTCATCGCCGCGACGAACGCCAGCGGCATCAGGAACAGCCAGAGGTAGGAGACCGGGCTCTTGAGGAAGAGGCGCAGCTCGTTGTGGCCGATGGCGAGGATGTTTTTCACGAGCGGGCTCCTTTCGCGAAACGACGGCGGAAGATCGCGGCGGCGAGCGCGAGCAGCGCCGCGCCGACCAGCGCCAGCTTGCCCGCGGCCGGCAACCAGCCGACTCCGGCGCCTCCGTATTCGACGGCGCGGGCGGTGGCGACGAACCACTGGGTGGGCAACAGCGGCATCACCCGCGTCTGGATGAACTCCGGCAGCATCTCCGGCGGGAACGCGCAGCCGCCGCCAAAGGCCAGCAGCATGCTCAGCATGGAGCGCACGGGATCGGACTTGCGCTGGTCGGGGATCCACGCGACGAGCACCGCCATCAACCCGGCGACGAACACCACGTAGCCGAGCGTGAGCCCCGCGAGCGCCAGCGGGTGCTGCCAGGCCACGCCAAAGGCGGCCATGCCGCTGCCGAGGATGATGGCCGCACAGAGCAACAGCATCAATCCGGTGAATACGACCTTGGCCGCGAGGAAGGGAGTGAGCGAGACGTGCAGCGTCTGGTAGCGCGCGAGCGTGCGCAGCTCCAGCTCGCGGTGCAGGTCGCCGATCCCTGTGCCGCCGAGGAAGAGCAGGAACATCCCCGCCATGCCGAGCAGCAGGTGGCCGTAGAGGTTGAAGCCGGGGCCGCCGCCGCCGGCGGCGCCGGACGCCGGGGAATCGGGTTTCGTGTAGCCGACGAGCGGGGGATTCAGGAACGCCCCGAGCGCACGGAGCTTCCTCCCGGCCTGGGTGAGGAGCGGCCCGATCTGCTCGAGGTCGGGTTCGCCGGTGGTCGCGTCCCTCCAGGCGGCGAGATCCGGGGCGAAGTTGCGGCCGATTCCGTCGAGCCCGGCGGTGAGGATGCCCAGACCCTCCTCGATGATCGTGGGCTTGATCGACTCGGCGGGGTTCTTGACGAGCTCGAGGGACACCTTGCGCCCGGCGAGGAAATCCGCGGTGAAGCCCTTCGGGATGATGACGACGGCGCTGAAGGCGCTCTCTTCGAGCTGGGCCAGCGCCGGCTCGCGGGCGAGGAGCACCGGCTCGAGCGGGACCTCGGAGCGGCGTTCCCCGCCGAAGCTTCCCTGGTTCAGGCCCCCGCGCAGCATGCGCGAGACGATGGTGTCGTCCTCGTCGACCAGCGCGAAGCGGAGGCGGCCAATCTGTTGTTCGCGCGCGGAGCCGCCGAAGGCGAAGCCGATCAGGCCCGCGACGCACAGGGGCGCGAGCAGGAAGATCAGCCACGGGAGCGGATTGCGGCGGGCGCGGGCGAAATCCTTGGCGAGCAGGGCGGAGAGCATGGTCGTCACTCGCGGAGGCTGCGGCCGGTGAGCTGGAGGAACACGTCGTTCAGGGTGGGCCGCTTGAGGGTGACGTTCTCGGGCCGCACGGGCAGGGCGAGCAGCTCGCGCAGGCACTCGCCCGGATCCCGTTCGCCGAAGGCGGCCACGACGAGCTGGCGGTCGGTGTGTTGGAGAATTCGGTACTGTTCGCGGAAACCGGGCCAGGTGTCGGGCTGGGCGCCGGTCCACGCGCCCTCGAGCACGAAGAGGCGCTGGCCGCCGAGCCGGTCCTGGAGCTCGCGCAGGGTGCCCTCGGCGAGCACGCGGCCGTGGTCGACGATCCCGATGCGGTCGCAGAGCGACTCGGCCTCCTCGAGGTAGTGCGTGGTGTAGAGCACGCCCACGCCGTCGGCGCGGAGGCCGCGGATGAACTCGAGGATGTTGAGACGCGCCTGCGGGTCGATGCCGACGGTCGGTTCATCGAGGAGGATCAACCGGGGCCGGTGGAGCAGGGCGCAGCCGAGGTTCACTCGCCGCTTCATGCCGCCGGAGAACGTCTTCACCGCGTCCTTGGCGCGGTCGGCGAGGGAGAGGGCGACGAGCAGCTCGGCGGCGCGGGTGCGGGCGGTGCGTTTGTCGAGCCCGGCGAGGCGTCCCCAGAATTCGAGGTTCTCGGCGGCGCCGAGCTCCTCGTAGACCGCGAGCTCCTGCGGCACCACGCCCATGAGGCGTTTGGCCGGCCGCGGATCGGCGGCCAACGGCCGGCCGGCGACGGTGATCGTACCGTTGTCGGGGCGCAGCAGGCCGCAGATCATCGAGATCGTGGTCGATTTCCCGGCGCCGTTCGGGCCGAGCAACCCGTAGATCTCGCCGGGGCGGACCGTGAAGCTCACGTCCTCGACGGCGCGCACGGCGCCGTAGGCCTTGGCGAGACGGTCGACTTGGAGGAGGGGCGACATGCCGGCGAAGGTGGCGTCTTCGGCCTGTGGAGTCGAGCGGACGGAGGTCATGGGTGGCGCGGAGGGAGGGTCGGGTTCGCCGGAGGGCGGTGCTGCGGTTGTTTGGCGCCAACGCCGGCGAGCGCCATCCCGGGGGAGATGGCGTGCTGGGCGGTTGGTTTGCAGTGAATACTCCGGATCGGCGGAAAGGTTACAGGAAACTTCGGGCCTGGGGTGTGCCGACTCCGGTGCACTCAGCTAGAGGGCCGCGCCGAGCGCGAGCACGAGCCCGGCGGAGACGCCCACTCCGGCGCGCTCCAACGCGAGCAGGGCCGCGCCGGCCACCGGCGGAAGTTCGGCGGGCACGAGCCTGGCGGCCGGCACCTCGCGGGCGAGAGCGGCGGTGATCACGGGCGCGAACACGTCGGCGGTCGCCGTGCCTCCGGCGAGCACGACCTCGGGAGTGGCGCCGGTGAAGAGCTTCTGGGCGACGGCGCGCACCATGAGCGCCAATTCGGCCGCGCCGCGGAGGAGCAGTTCCTGCGCGGCGGTGTCGCCCGCCGCGGCGCAGGCCATCACGTCTTCGGCGAGCCGCGCGAGCTCGTGGCGGGCGAGGGTGCCATCGTGCAGCCTCGTGACGATCTCGCGAAGCGTCGCGACTTCCAGGCGGGCGAGCACGCGGGCGCGCAGTTCGGTCTGCGGGCCGCGTCCGTCCTCGCTGCGGATCGCCGCGGCGACGGCGCGCAACCCGAGCCAGTAGCCGCCGCCGCCATCGTCGAGGATCGAGCCCCAGCCGCCGGCCTGCCACGTGGCACCGCTTGCGGTACGGCCGTAGCAGGCGGAGCCAGTGCCGGCGATCAGGGCGATGCCCGGGCGCCCGGCGAGGCCGCCGGCGAGTGCGATGCGGATGTCGTGGTCGACCCCGACATCCGC
>JAEZSJ010000254.1 GCA_023443985.1 Verrucomicrobiota bacterium
CTGGCACCGCCCTCGGTGAGGACCTCGGCGAGATGCTCGAGGGTGCCGGCGCCGCCGGAGGCGATCACGGGCACCTCGACGGCTTCGCTCACGCGGCGGGTGAGCTCGAGGTCGTAGCCGTTGAGCATGCCGTCGCGGTCCATGGAGGTGAGGAGGATCTCGCCGGCGCCGAGCGACACGCCGCGTTTCGCCCACTCGACGACGTCGAGCTCGGTGCGTTTGCGGCCGCCGTGGGTGTAGACCTTCCACTCGTCCCGGCCGGGCTCGCGGCGGGCGTCGATGGCGAGCACGATGCACTGGTTGCCGAACTTGCGCGCGCTGTCGCGGATGAGGTCGGGGCCGAGCACGGCGGCGGTGTTGAGCGAGACCTTGTCGGCGCCGGCGTGGAGCATCTTGCGGATGTCGTCGACGGTGCGCAGCCCGCCACCGACGGTGAGCGGCATGAAGCACTGCTCGGCGGTGGCGGCGACGACATCGTGCATGATCGCGCGCTGGTCGCTGGACGCGGTGATGTCGAGGAAGACGAGTTCGTCGGCGCCTTGGGCGTCGTAGGCGCGGGCGCAGGCGACGGGGTCGCCGGCGTCGCGGAGTTCCTGGAACTTCACGCCTTTGACGACGCGGCCGGCGGTGACATCGAGACAGGGGATGATGCGGCGGCTCAGCATGAGGCGTCGGCGTTGCCGCCGCGTTTCGGGTTTGGTGTTTCGGGTTTCGTGACGGACATCGTGGCGCTCGGTGCAGCGGGTCTGAATTTCTGCCCGCGAATCTCGCTGGAATGCAGGTAGGAGATCAATCCCCCGATTTGGCGGGCTGCCTTTCCGGCAAGCTGATACGCCGCATCAAACTCGGGCTGGGTGAGATAGCTCTCGTCGATCGCCGTGTAGAGTTGGTCTTGTACTTCGGCGGCGGAGCCTTTGGCGATCCAGAGGAATTGCTGGAACTCGCGATTGCCGCCTCGTTCATGGCCCTCGGCGACATTCGAGGTGATCGACTGAGCGGCGCGGCGGATCTGGCCGACCAAATCGCGATCAGCGGCAAAGCCGGGTTTTCGGGGGTAGTCGTAAACAAGGCGGCGCAACTGCCGCCCGGTCTGCCAAGCCTCGATGTCCTCGAACCGCGTGAACGTTACCACGAGTGCGGAGAATGCCTTTGTCCGGCATGCTGCCGCAACCAGAAACCCGAAACGCGAAACCCGAAACCGACGCCGCTCGCGGCCTCAGGCCTCGATCAGCGTGATGTCGGGCTCGAAGCTGACGGAGAAGCGGTACTGCTGGCCGGGGCGCATCACCAAGGCGTGGTCGCGCACGAGGTACTGCATGTAGTGCACCTTGCCATAGTTCGTGCGGTAGTTGGGATCGTGGCTGACGACCTCGGTGTCCTGCCAGACGCCTTGGAAGTCGTCCTTGATGACGCTGCAGCGCACGCCCTGCTGGCCGAGCACCGGGGAGATGCCGAGGCGCTGGTGCGAATGGGGGGCGGCGATACAGAGCGCGAAGCGGAACTTGTCGAGCGTGACCTGGTTTTTGACGGTGTAGATCCACTCGGCGGTGATCTTGTTGCCGGCGAAGTTCCAGTTGACCTTCACGCTGCCCAGACCCGGGACGAGCTTCTCCTGGACGTTGATCAGGTCGGGCTGTTCGTAGCGGAAGAAGAAGGAATTGCGGAGACCGAGGCCGGTGACGCACTGCTTGCCGTAGAAGCCCGGGAGCGTGACGTTCTCGCCGAAGGTGAGCTCCGGCACCATGACCGGGGCGTACACATCGACCGGCCAGTCGAAGATGCCGGGCGCGTGCGGGAAGGGGAGGTTGTCGGCGGTGATCGCCGCGCCGGAGCTGATCAGCGGCAACTGCGTGTGGAGGCCGCTCTCGGCGTCGCGATAGAGGAAGAGGCCCTGCTCCTTGCGGTTGGCCTTGTCGAAGATGACGAAGCGGCCGGAGGTGCGGACTGGCTCGGCCTTGGTGACCTCGGGGGCGTTGACCGTCTTGGCCAGGCGTGACCACTGGCAGAGGTAGCGGGCACCGTCGAAGTTGGCGAGGCGGGTGGTGTGCCCCTCCATCGAGGTGCGCTCGCCGTCGCGCACGACCATGAAGCCGTGTTCCTGGTCGAGGTACGTCGCGTAGAAGAAGAAGAAGAGGCGGCGGAGGATGTCGTGGTACTTCGCCTTCTGGTCGTCGGCGATCCAACCGTCGCGGAACGCCTGGAGGATGAGGCTGATGCAGTGCATCTGGCCGTAGGCGCCGGAGCTGCGGCCGTACGCCCAGCCGAGGCCGTCGGCCCGGACGAGGTCGGGCATGAGCTTCACGTACTTCTCGGCGTAGGTGCGGAGGGTGGGAAGCTTGCGCTCGCGCACGCCGGAGTTGGCGTGGAGCTGGAGGGCCTGGCGGGTGAACACGAAGTTCATCACGCCGTAGAGGCTGAAGTTGCCGCCGATGCCCTCGGAGGCGTCGTCGAAGAAGCCGTTGGCGCTGGTGGCCTCGATGCGTTCGACCATGCGCTCGATGAGGCGCGAGGTCTCGTCCTTCTTGGAGAGGCCGAGGGAGTAGCGGCAGACGGCCTTGGCGATGTTGAAGGACTGCCAGTGGTTGTCGTAGTCGCTGCGGGTGAGGAGCTGCTTGTCGAGGCGCTGGCGGGTCTCCTCGACGAGGCGCTCCCATACGGGGTTGCGCTCCTTGGAGGGACCGAAGGCGAGCAGGCCGAGGGCCGCGTAGGCGAGGCCGTTCTCGGCGATCGGCTCGGTGAAGGCCTGGGCGGTGATGCAGCGGGCGGCGAGGTCGACGAGGTCCTTGCCGTTGAGGGTGGTCTCGCCGGTGGCGCGGTAGTATTCGCCGATGGCCATGGCGGCGTGGCCGGGATCGTCGGGACGCTGAATTTCGCCGGGGACGGGGGTGACGGTGCCGTCGGGATTAATCGCGTCGAGATTGTGGCTCAACATGGAGCGGGCCATGTCGAGGCATTGCGCCGAGAAACTTTGCATGAAACGGTGATTTGGTACGGAACGCTGCGCACGCCCGAGGGACGCTACGCAAAAGGAACTGAAGTTGTTTCGAGTTTCGCGCACCCGGGCAAGAGGGAATTTGGCGGAGCGCGGGAGTTTCGGGCCGGCGGGGCCGGACTTCAGGAGAGCAGGACGTTGAGGACGGCGTTGCCGATGCCGACCAGCGCGGCGCCGGAAATGAGGCCGGCGCAGATCGGCTCGCAACCCTCGACCCAGAACCGGTGTCCCCGCGTGCCGGCGACGCGTTCGCGGCGGCCGAACCACCAGAAGGCGAGCGCGCCCAGCCACATCGCGAAACTCGATTCGGGCGGCAGCACCACGCCGAGCCCGACGGACACGGCGGAGAGCGGAAAACGGCCGCGGGTGGCGATGCGCGCAATCTCGAAGGCGGCCGCCGCGACGGCGGCGACGGCCATCGAGAGGAGCGCCGAGGCGGGGAGGTTCTTCAGGCCGTGGGCGATGAGATCGGCGACGCCCTTCCATTGCAGCGCGGCGGGCATGGCGAACTGGTCGGAGACCATCGTCGCCACGCTGCGGGTACCATCGGCCTGCGGCGGCAGGAACAGCAGGTAGAACAGCGGCACGGCGGCGAGGGCTCCGGCGAACACGCCGATGACATGGCCGAGCGCCTGCTGGCGCGGCTTGGCGCCGAGCATGTAGCCGGGCTTGATGTCGGAGAGGAGGTTCGCGGCGTTCGACGCGATCTCGGAGGTCATGCCGGCGGGGATCAGGTTGCTCGCCGGATTCGTGCGGTCGATCGCGCCCATGGTGAACTGCGTGATCTTGGAGAGCGCGCCGGTGGGCGTCCACGAGGTGAGCGCCATGGCGTTGGTGCAGATGACGGTGAGCACGGCGATGAGTGGGAACGACGCGAACGCGAGCAGCCACGGCACGCCGAAGAAGGTGTGCGAGACCCACGCGCCGGCGACGACGCCCAGCGGCACGCCGACGGCGGAGATCCACAGCGGCAGCTCGATGTGGGCGAGCACGTCGGGTCCGGCGGGCGCGGCGGCGGCCTTCCGGCGGCGGAACAGGCCGCGGACGAGGTCCGGTTTCCCGAGCAGGCCGACGAGCGAACCGACGACCATCATGGTGACGCCCCACCACAGCGACCACTGGTTCACGATCTCGACGCGCGAGATCGGGATGGTGGTGCCGTCGGCGGCGAGGCGCGGCACGATGTCGCCGCGCTGGATCACGAGGGGGGCGAGGACGAAGAAGTTCACGAAGGCCCCGAGCATGACGCTCGAGGCGACACGGATGCCCATGAGGCCGCCGACGCCGAGCATGGCCGCGTCGAGGGTGAGGCGGAGGCCGAGCTGGCGGATGTCCGTGCCGAGGATACGAGGGGTCCACCAGTGCAGGCGGACGGCGAGGTCGTAGTAGTAGGTGTCGAGGCGTTCGTGGAGGTGCCACGGCGCCCGGAGCCCGGCCCACTGGTCGAGCCGCAGGATCTTGAACTGGAGCAGGCGCATCCAGCCGTCGCTGACGATCGCCTGGTAGAGCGCGGTCGCCCCGGCGGTGACGCCGAGCAGGCGGGCCTTGAAGACGCCCTCGTCGCCCTTGCCGTGGTAGAGGGCGTCGAGCACGACACCGCAGGCGCGGCCCTCGGGAAACGGCATCTGCTCGTCGTTCACGAAGCGGCGCTTCAGCGGGAACGCCAGCAGGACCCCGATCAACGCGACGACCACCAGCCACACGATCAGGTGCCAGGCGGGCGGCACGGTGCCGGTGACGAGCATGTACGAGGCGAGCGCGGAGATCAGCGGCGCGGTCATGTAGCCGGCGGCGGTGGCGATCGACTGCGTGCAGTTGTTCTCGAGGATCGTGAAATCCTGCGCGAAGCCCGCGCGCGCGAGGCCGCGGTAGAGCGCGAACGCGAGGATCACGGAGGTGAGGCCGACGCCGACGGAGATGCCGGTCTTGGCGCCGATGTAGAGGTTGGTCGCGGCGAGGACCCCGCCGAGCAGGAAGCCGGTGAGCGCGGAGCGCAGGGTGAGCTGCGGCATGTCGCCGCGGTAGACGTTCTCGAGCCACCAGCGGTCCTTCTGGGCGCGGGTCCAGGTGCGGATCTGATCCTCGGTGAGATGCGGGAGGGCCATGGGAAGGGGCGGCGTGGGCGCCGCGGAGGGGGTGCAGCAGGGATCACGCCCGCGTGGCGGGGGCGGGCGAGCGTTTTCTGTGCGGAACGACAAAAAACCCCGGTCGCGCGGACCGGGGTGAAGGCGGGCGGGGCGGGCGCTCAGCGGGCGATGAGCTTGAGGAACTCCTCGTTGCTCTTCGTCTTGCTCAGGCGGGTGATCATCGTCTCCGAGGCCTCCTCGATGCGGGCGCTGACGAGCGCGCGGCGGAAGAAGTGGATCGCCTCGAGGTCCTTGGCGGGGATGAGCAGCTCCTCGCGGCGGGTGCCGGAGGCGGCCACGTTGATCGCGGGCCAGATGCGCATCTCGGCGACCTTGCGGTCGAGGACCATCTCCATGTTGCCGGTGCCCTTGAACTCCTGGAAGATGACCTCGTCCATGCGGCTGCCGGTCTCGATGAGCGCGGAGGCGAGGATGGTCAGGCTGCCGGCCTCCTCGGTGTTGCGCGCGGCGGCGAAGAGCTGGCGCGGTTTCTCGAGCGCGCGGGAATCGACGCCGCCGGACATCGTCTTGCCGCCGGAGCGGGCGTTGTTGTGCGCACGGGCCAGGCGGGTGATCGAATCGAGGAGGATGAGCACGTGGCGGCCGGTCTCGACGAGGCGCTTGGCGCGTTCGATGCAGAGGTCGGCGACGCGGATGTGGTTCTGGAGCGGCTCGTCGTTGGAGGAGGCCCACACCTCGGCGCCGGGCACGCTGCGACGGAAGTCGGTGACCTCCTCGGGGCGCTCGTCGACGAGCAGGATCATGACGTGCAGCTCGGGATGGTTCTCGAGGGCGCCGAAGGCGATGTCGCGCAGCAGGGTGGTCTTGCCGGTGCGCGGTGGGGCGACGATGAGGCCGCGGGTGCCCTTGCCCACGGGGCAGAACAGATCCATCGCGCGGACCGTCATGCGATGGTCCTGCGTCTCGAGTTTGATCGGCTTGTCGGGGGTGATGGTGGTGAGCTGCGTGAAGTCCGCCATGCGCAGGCGCTGCTCCACGGGCATGCCGTCGATCTTCTCGATGAAACGGACTTTTGGATTCGGGAAACGCGGATCGGGCGTGGCGATGGCCTCGACGAAGCTGCCCTGCTTGAGCCGGAAACGGCGGATGAGCTCCTTGGGCAGATACGGGTCGGTGGGCCGGGTCTTGCCGAATTTGACGGCGTCGAGCAGGGAGCCCGCCTTGTCGTTGGTGAGATCGAGGATGCCCTGCACGCGGATCTCGTTCGGCGCGAGAGCGGCGGCCTGCGGTTGGGCCTGCTGGGCGGGCGGGGTGGGCTCGGCGGAGCCGGGCTGCGGATTGTTTTCCATGGTTGCTGGGAGCGAGACAGGCGGGGACATGGCTCCGGGCAAAACGAGGAAGCGACGAGCAACGCGCATAAACGTCTTCGACGCTCAACCTGAATCGCGCCTGTGAACGACCGAACGTGGATGTCGGGTCTCCCGGAAGGGCGTGGTTTTCAAACCGTCTCCCGGGTCAGGAGCCAAGCCGCAAGCGGCTGTTTCGTCGGGCACCGTAGGGTCGGGGGCGTGGCTGTCAATGCTGGGAATTGGGCGGCCGTTCGGAGCGTCCGGCCGACGGCCGCACGGGAACGGGCGCGGGAAAAGAACATTGCGGGGCGGCGGTCATTGAACTCTGATCACGCCGCTCGATGCGGAGCCGGTTGTCACCCCACAACCCGGGGCGGGCGTCACCCAGGACGCCGCCGGCGCTGCCGCATGGCGCGATCCGGGGCTTCACCCTGCTGGAGCTGCTCGGCGTGGTCGCGCTCGCGGGGATCCTCGCCGGGCTCGTCTTCACCGCGGCCGACGGCGCGCGCGAACGGTCGCGCCGGGCGCAGGCGAGGGCGGAGCTCGCGGTGCTCCTGCTGGCGCTCGAGGCGTTCCGCGCGGAGCACGGTGAGTATCCGGAAACAGGTGTCGCGGCGAACGACCCCGCCGGCCCGGCGGCGGTCGACGACGGCCCGGGCATCCTCTTCAACGCGCTTGCCGGCCGGCGCGGGCCGCAGGGTGCGCTC
>JAEZSJ010000349.1 GCA_023443985.1 Verrucomicrobiota bacterium
GCCCCCGGCCGTGGTCGCCGCCGCCCAGCCGACGACCGGCGGTGCAGTGGTGCCGAGCTATGTGATCGCCCAGGCGCCGCCGGCGCCGCCGCCGGAGGCCGTGCCGCCGCGGCCGTCGTCGAGCCACGTCTGGGTGCCGGGCCATTGGACCTGGCAGAACCGCCGCTACGCCTGGATGGCGGGCCATTGGGAGGAGCCGCCGGCCACGGGGGCCGTATGGGTGCCGCCGCGCTGGGAACCCGACGGCGGCGCGATCCGTTTCTACGAAGGACACTGGGAATAGCGCCCGGCGCGGACGGAGGGCCGTCACCCTTCACAACATCCAACCAACACCTGAAACTTGTACCATGAACGTGAACACAACTGACAAGGCACCGGCCGAGATGATCGAGGACCTGCGCAAGATCATCGCCGAGGCGGAGAAGATGATCGCGGACTCCGCCGCGGAGGGGATCGACGAGGCTTCGGCCGCACTGCGGCAGCGCCTCGAGGCCGCCCGCGCGCGGTTCGCCGAGGTCTACGAGGACGCCCGTGAGAAGGTCGTGGCCGGCGCGCGCTACACGGACACGGCCATCCGCGAGAACCCGTACCAGTCGCTGGCGGTGGCTCTCGGCCTCGGACTGGTCGCCGGGATCCTGCTCGGGCGACGTTGCCACGACTGATCCGACGATGGAAAAGTCCACCGGCATCCTGGCCGCGCTGCGCGAGCTCTCCGAGCAGTTGCTCGGCAGCGCCCGGGATCGGATCGAGCTCTTCTCGATCGAGCTCCAGCAGGAGAAGTTCCGGATATTGGAACTGCTGATCTGGGCGTCCGCCGTGGCGATCACAGGCCTGTTGGCGCTGCTTTTCGCCAGCTTCACGCTGGTCTGTGCGTTCTGGGAGAACGGCCGGCTCATCGCCCTCGGCGCGCTCACGCTGTTCTACGGGGCGGCCTTCTTGGCCACGTTGCTTTATCTGCGGCGCCTCATCGCGCGGCAGCCGCGCCCGTTCGACGGGACGGTCGATGAACTCCGGGCCGACCGCGAATGTATCCGCGCTCGCAACTAGCGGAACTCGCGCTCCGCAAGCGCGCCGTGCGTTGGCGGATCGACGAGCGGCGCACGAAGATCGGCGCGGCGGCCACGACCATCGCGGCCCGCCTCGCGTGGATCGATCGCGTGGTCGGGCTGGTGCGCTCGGGCATGACGTTCGGCGGGCTGGTGCCGCCGCAGCTTGGCGGGGTGGCGCTGAGCCTGCTCGGCCGTTTCGCACCGCGCCTGGCCCGTGTCGCTCGCTGGGGCGGCCTGCTGGCCGGTCCGCTGCGCGCGCTGTGGCAGGCCGCGCGTCCGCGTTCACCAGGTATGCGTTAGGCCGACGCGGAGCTGTCGCGGCGGGCCATAGGTCGTCGGGCCGTTGAGCGCGCGCGCCGTCTCCGTGCGTCGATTGGTGAGGTTCTCGGCGGCGACCGCGAGGACGGTCCGGGCGTCGAGCCGCCACTCGACTCCGAGATCGGCGCTGAAGAGCGGGGCGAGCGGCAGCCGGTTCTCCTCGTCTTCGAATTGCCGCGACGTCGCGCGGAGGCCGAGGTGGATGTCCACCGTCGCCGAGACGCGGAGCGCGGCGCGCAGCACGCCCGTGTGGCGCGGCACTTGGGCGAGGCGGCGACCGACCAGCGCCGGCGCGACCGTGGCGCGCCGGACGACCGGATCGGCCCACAGGTAGTCGGCGTGCAGCCGCAGGCGGTCGGTCGGCCGGAACGTGACCTGCAGCTCCACGCCGCGGGCGCGCACCAGGTCGAGGTTGAGCCGTTGCCGTTGGGTGAGGGCGGGGGAGGTGGTGCGCGTGACATTCGCGACGGTGTCGCGCAGCGACGCGGCGAAATAGCCGCCGGCAAGCTCCCAGCGCGGCCGGGCGAAGCTGAACCCGAGTTCACCGCTGGTTGCGTGTTCGGGACGAAGCGCCGGATTGGCGTCGGTCGCGACGGAGCCGACGCGGAACGGACGGTGGAGCTCGTTGAGGGTCGGCACGCGGAACGCGCGGGAGAAGGCGGCCCGCAGACGGAGGGCCTCCGTGGCGCGCCAGACCAGGCCGGCCGCCGGACTGAGTTCGGCCCCGGAGGAGGAGGCGAAACGGTCGTCGCGGAGCGTCGCTCCGGTCGCGCGCACCTGCTCGCGCCGATGCCCGTCGTAGTTGAACCAATGATCCGCGCGCAGCGACAGGCTCGCGTCGAGGTTCCGCGCGAGCGGCTGCTGGTGCGCGACGAAGATCCCGGCGGTGGTCTGGCTGCCGCCGGCGAAGCGACGGCGCTGGAACGCTCCGTCGGCGAGGAGGAAGTCCTCGCGGGTCTCCCCGGCGACCTGCCGGACGTCGCCGCCGAGGGTGGTGGCGGCTCCGCCGTCGTGGCGAAGTTGCAGGACGAGCGCGGCTCCCGCCGCGGTGGCTGGCACGGCGAACTGGTCGAGGGAGGGCGTCTCGGTGCTCCGGCCCGGAGCGACGCTGCTGAATGTGCTCGAGAAGTTCTGACGCTGGGCGTACGCGCGGATCTCGAGCGAGGCCGTGGGGCCGAGCGGCCCGGCGAGGAGAAGTCGACCGGCGGTTTCGCGGGTGGAGTTGCGCTGGTACCGGGTGCCGTTGCCCCGCTCCTCATCGAACAACCGCCCGCCGAGACCGTAGGCCCAACCCGAGTCGAACGTCCCGCCGTGGTCGACGGTGACGAGCTGATGTTGGGCCTTCAGGGGGCGATCCACGGAACCTTGCTCGCTCGCGGAGAGCGGGCTGAAGCCGTCCGTGCTGAACGTGCGGCCGGCCACGGAGAGCGTGCCGGTGCGGCCGGCCTCGAGCGTGGTCGCGAACTCGGCGGCGACGGTGCCGAGACTGCCGCCCTCGGCCGAGGCGACGCTGGTGCCCGCCGCTGGACCCTCCGTGAACAACTGGACGACCCCGCTGAGCGCGGTGTTGCCCCAGACGGCGGAGCCGCCGCCCCGGACGACCTCCACTTCGCGCAGCGCGAGCCGGGGGACCTTGGTCCAGGCCACCCAGCCCCCGAAGGGGTCGTTCAACGGCACGCCATCGAGCAGGACGAGCGAGCGGCTCGCGCCGCTGGGACCCAGGCCGCGGAGCGAAACACCCTGCGCTGTGGGGTGGGCGGCGAGACTGTTGGTTCGGCGGAAGAGCGAGAACGCCGCGGAGTCGCGCAGCAGATCATCGAGGGCGAGCGTGGAGGTGGCGCGAATACGCGTGGCATCGAAACGGTCGACGGCGAGCGGGGTGCGGTCGACCGACAACGGGCCCCGGGTCGCCGTGACGACCAGATCGGGGAGCGAAACGACCGGCTCAGCAGCGTGGAGGGCGGCCGCACCGAAGCCGGCGGCCCAGGCGATCCACAACGCAGCGCGGCGCACGGGTCAGTCGGGGGTTGGGACCGCGGTGGCGGTCCCCGCCCCGAGGGGCGGCGTCGCTCGTGGACCGTCAAACAACGGCTTCACCGAGGGGCGCATCGACACGATCAAGGTGAAGACGCCGAGCACGGTGCCGAACGGCATGAACATGCACTCGACGCCGGCCATCACCTGGCAGAACAGCAGGCGGCGACGTTTTGCGAGGCAGCGTCCGGCATGGAACACGCAGGCCGCGAACGTCCAGCCGGCGAGGATGAAGGCCGAGGCGAACACGACGAAGAACCAGCCGAGAAAGGCCGGCGGCGGCGGTTGGCCGGGACCGGAGAGCGACGCCGGCGCGAGGATGAAGAAGAGCCCGATCGCCAGGTGGATCAGCGGGAAACAGGCGAAGAGCGCGGCAAGGCCGGCGACGACGTAGTGGAAGATCGACAACAAGCGGAGGTGTTCCTGGTCCTGGTCCATGGCGGAGGCGGGGTGCGGGGAGCAGAGCGCAAGCCGGCGGGGCGGGCGAGCCGAGAAACGGCGGCGGCCGCTCAACGCCGGCCTCGGATCGCGGACACCTCGGCCGGTGTGACCGCACCGGCGGTCTGGCCGAAACGCTGCCGCAGAAAGTTCACGAGGGCGGCGGTCTCGGTGTCGTCCAGCACCGGCTCGAACGGCGGCATGGCGTTTGCGTAGCGCGGGCGGTTGGCCGGGAGCACCGCGTCGGGCCCGCGGAGCACCAGATCGACGAGGCGGACCGCTGGACCGGACACGAGTGCGCTGCCGAGGAGCGCGGGCTGCATGTTGCCCGCGCCGGCGCCGTCGGGCATGTGGCAGGAGGCGCAGTGGCGGCTGTAGAGGGTGGCGCCGAGGGCGCTGGCGGTGGCGGTGGC